>JAHYIS010000021.1 GCA_019429385.1 ANME-2 cluster archaeon
TGGTACATACATCATGTACGAAATACCATGCATGGAAGGATATAGGGCTATCGGCTGACATGGTCAGGGAAACATGCAGGCTTTACTTCAAAGCCACAGAGTCCCTTTTTTTCGAATTATTCCCTGATGCGAAAATGGTCAAAGAGACCTTGATACCGAATGGGGATGATGTCTGCAGGATACGGTTCAAAAGGTAGGTACATGAGCAGGATAACACCGGTCATGACAGGAACAGCCATAGGATTGCTGGCCGTGGCAGCACAGTGGTTATTTACCTGGTCAAGCCCCCAGGCTTATGGTATCTGTGTAGCATGTCATAGCCGAGATATGCTGGGGTGGATAGTAAACAATCTTGTATCTTCAACTGTTATAGAAGTAACAAGTGCAGGAGCATTTACCCCATTGTTAACTGTGGTAGGCATTATGGTCGGGGCGCACCTGGCTGCCCGCAGGCATTCTGTCCGGCCAAAAAGTGGAATTAATAGCAATACCAGGATGTTCCTGCTGGGATTTCTGGTTATGACCTTTGCCCTCCTGCTTGCCGCATGCCCCATCCGCCTGCTGCTCAGGATAGCATATGGCGACCCACTGGCATTGTTCGGCGGTTTGTGGATGGTTGCCGGCGTTATGGGAGGGATTGCAATTCTCAGGAGGTGGGGTTCATAGACGTAATGATCTCTGCCGGAACATTCATTGTCGGGATGGTTATCGGTTATATGGGACAACGCTCGGGTTTTTGCACCATTGGAGGGATAAGGGACTTCACCCTTATGCGGGATACGCGTCTGTTGAAAGGAGTTATTGCCGTTATCGTGGCTGCATTTGGAGGTTTCTTGCTGTTGCACCTGGCTGCTTTGGGAGGTGCGCAGGATTTTTTGGCCTTTAGGGGAGGGTTGAGCGGGAACATTGAAACTCTGTATAATCCATGTACTGACCTTTCAGGAAATAGCGATACTGGCAGCAGTAAAACAGTGTATGGAATTGTGTTCCTTACAATAATAGGCGGGGCTGGTGTTGGATTGTTCTCTGTCATGGCCGACGGATGTCCCTTCAGGCAGCATATCAGAGCATCGGAAGGTGATATGGGTTCACTTGTATTTATTGCAGGATTCTATGTAGCAGCTCTTACCTTTGGGTTCATAGTAAAGCCAATCATTTCTGTACTATTTGGGATATAACCAGGAAATAGCTATGAAAAAGAACAGCAGACCACAAACCAGTGCGATACTATTATTTGAACACTCACGAAGTGCAATACGTGCTGAATATATCCTGAAAAAGCACGGGTTTGAGGTGATCCTGACCACACCACCTCCCGATATCCGGAAAGGATGCGACCTGTCAGTAATGGTAGACGCCGGACAGCAGATAGACGCCATGAGACTGCTGGATAGAGAATGTATATCCTATATTGACCTGGTAGCTTTCACGGGAGGGCAAAAACCCGTCGAACTGAGCACACAAAAAGAGATTGACGGTTTTATCATGGTAAAATCTGGCAACATGAAGCTGACATTCTCAAGAACAAGTGGTGTTATCGTGAACATTTCGGGAGGGGGATGCCCGGATATACCCTCAATTTCAAAGCAACTGATAAACACCAACCTGGCCACTGCCGTCAGACCACTTGACATCGGATATTCCATGTGTGCTTATCTTCTGGACCGTGCAATGTTTGAAGCAAAAAGAAGTTTTATGGAGCAAAGCACATGCTGATAGTTACAGGTACGTATCCTGACATCGATGGCGGAATTATCAGGGGCAATGGCGAGATTATCGATGGTACGCTGGTTATTCGGGGAAAACATATTGAAGTATGTGCCGGTACACCAGCAATGGTAGCAGCTGCCATATCGGCCTGTTCAGGACCTGGTATTGACCCGCCCTATTGCATCCTTGCAGGTGATACAGGCAGAGAAGATGGCAGCATAAACCTTTACACATATCTGAGGGATGAACTATTATCCCTTAAACCTGAAGTTATCACCATGCATTATATGGCACCACGTATTGAAGGAATGGTGGATTTCGGTTTTGCTCTCGAAGATAGTGCCCAAAAACCAATACTGATAGCAGATGCCGGAGCTATGTACGGGGCAAAAATATCAGGACTTGGACATATATTTGACCTGTTCACTCCGGACAGGGGAGAACTGGCATTCCTGGCGGATGAGCATGCTGCTCATCCCATGTTCGTCAATGAGAACCTTTACGATTATGGAGATGACCGTTTACCTGAACTGATAAAAAAAACATTCGACAATGGCTTATCACCCGGTACTATGCTGGTAAAGGGCAGTACAGATTATATCGTTCGAAATGGCACTATTATCCGGAAAGTAGACTCGCCGGATATCCCTGCCATGGAAGCAGTCGGGGGTACCGGTGATACCCTGACAGGTATTGTATCAGCACTGGTATATCAGGGAGAACCGTTAGAGAATGCGTGCTATCTGGCTGCCAGGACCAATAGACTGGCCGGACAGTATGCTGATGTCAGGCCTGATTCATCAATAGTAAGCTTGATTGAAAAGATCCCTCAGGCCATGAAAGCAGTTATGGAAGGAATGGACATTGAATAGAATACTACTGGTGTGTCTCTTAGTATACCTGGGTCTTGTCGGGACGGTTTTGGCCGGATACCAGACTGAACAGCTGACCAACGATCCGGTTCCCGATTCAAAACCTGACTGGAGTCCTGACGGTGGTAAGATAGCTTTCCAGTCAGACAGGGGTGAAAGTGCTGATATCTGGATCATGGGTGCTGAGGGGGGTAATCTGACACAACTGACCACCGACCGTTCATTGGACCTGTATGCATCCTTCAGTCCGGACAGCAACAGCATTGTTTTTTATTCTGACAGGACCGGGAATTCTGAAATATGGGCAATAGAGGTAGATGGAACCAATGAACGGCAGATTACCGATGATCCGGCATGGGATGGAAATCCGGCATGGGGGCCCGACGGCAGGATCGCTTTTTCCTCGACCCGGTCAGGTTCAATGAAACTTTGGATAATGGACCCAGATGGGGCCAACCAGATACAGCTTTCCACAGGCGACGGTGATGATGATGTTGCGGCATGGAGCCCCGATGGCAGGTATATCGTCTTTGAATCCACACGGTCAGGCGACCAGCAGCTATGGAAACTGGAAATTGATACGGGAGAATATACCCGGTTGACCTATGATGCACATTATGAACGGTCCTATCCGGATAATTTCTGCCCCAACCAGATGTCTGCATCATGGAGTCCGGACGGGACTACAATAGCATACCACGCATATACCCGGGGAAGCGGTGATATCTGGATAATGGATGCAGATGGTTCCAATCAGACCGTAATGTTATCTGGCAACGCGAATATTGATTATTATTCCCCTGCATGGAGTCCGGACGGTACAAAGATAGCATTCCAGGACAAGGTAATTGACAGGGACAGCGACCGATATATGGGGTCTGACATTTGGTTATTGCATTTGAACGGGAAGAGAAGTATCCCGGCATCCAACCTGGTAATGTCCGGTCTTGCATTATTCATATCTTTTCTTTTGATGAGCAGGCGAAGAATTCCCTAGGTTCGCTCGAAAATAATAATATCCACTTCTCCGCGATATTCATCACTGGTCAATGCAACCAATCCAAACGTAATGGTTCTTTGCCGTGCAGTTTCAGTGCGCTTGAAACTCGCTACGGGTTTATAGCTGGTTCTTCCGTCAAGCACATTTTTGAAAAACAGTGACTCAACCGGATAGGTATCAGGGGAGTCAAGATATCGCTCGTAGTCCCACGAGGATAGGATAATGTAATCATACCCCGGGTTTTCCAGAAGAGCTGCATCTGTGGGAAGAAATGAAACATCAATAAATCCATCAGGTACATAGACAAAAAGGGTGGTGGCAATCTTTGCATTTACGGGAACATTATTGGTAAGCCACTCTGCAGCATAGTATCGATTATCATTCGCACTGCTTATAATACCCGAAGCTGCGTAGGTGAAAATGAGCAGGACAATGACGCTTCCTAGTATTCGCTTCAGATGAATGTTCGGTAATGCGTTCAACAGGGCAGCAAATCCATATCCTGATACGATCATGGCCGCAGGGGTCATTATCATCATCTGGTTGCCCATTTTGACCTTTATCATGAACCCAAAGACCAGCACGGTCAGAACTATCCAGCCTGTGATACAATACCAGGCAAATCTCTCTGACCTATCCGGTGTTCTCCTCAACCTTGAAATGAGCAAACCTATTCCGGCCAAGAACAGAATAAGGATAAGACCATATCCGTTCTTGCCCCAGATATTGGCTGCATCCCAGAGTCCGGTTATGGTCTGTACATGCACGAACCAGGTAAAATGTTCAAAACCCGGGTGCCCTGTTGTATAATGTCCCAGCTCACCCAGAGAGCCTTGTATGAATTCCCGAAATGATAATACTGAAAAGGGTGTGCCAATGACAAACGCGCCTGCATAGAGTACGATGGATTTGCTGATAGTCTCAAGTCGTTCTTTGACAGGTTCGGTTTGATCTGACAGGAAATACCATGCCGGCAGGAAAAAGAGCATCATCCCCGCGGGATATTTCGTGGAAACAGCCAGGCCGGCAGAAACCATCGAAATGAAATAATCTCTCCTGTCATTCTCTCTCAAATACCTGACAAAGAAGTACAGCGACAGGGTAAGGAAAAATACCATCATAGGGTCTTCTTTTGCCAGGGAAGAGAACCACAGGTAATATGGATTTATTGACATGAAAAGTGCGGCGTAGAGCCCCACCTTCCTGCCGCATATCTGATTAGCGGTAAGGTAGGTCAAAAACACCACTCCTACGGTCAGGAGGATGGTCATTAACCGCGCAATCCTGATATATTCCACAAACGACAATGGTCCCAGAATGCCTGAAGTAACTGAAAAGACAACATACATTGAATTATAGAACAGGCTTGGCTCGTCGAAAAAGTGCGGGTTCATGTCACCTGTCTGCATCATTTGAACAGGTATATGGACAAGAGTTGGTTCAATGATATGAAAGGCGCCAAGCCCGTTCATTCCTATGGTATCAGTGACCAGTCCCCAGTTTAATGTATACCATTGCAGAACAAAGGATAATACCAGGATCAACGATAATTGGATATGGTGCATTTTGATCGCACGCAATTTCACTTTTCCTGCATCCACCTGCATAAATATTTAAATGGAGTCAAATATAATATAAATGTTGTTGATACGATACTATACAGAGTATAGTATAAATCAGATAATATAATTGAGAAGGTACATGAGAACATTGTGGATTTCCAATATAACACGTATGGTCGCGATTGTATCAATATTCTTAATACTCTCAATATTCGCCATTTTAAGCGTCAATATAGTATCCGGTACTGGCATCGCTTCTGCAGCATCCGATGGTGCGCTCAGGATCACTTTTACCGATAGTTTTGAGCGGGCACCCAGTTTCAGTCCTGACGGGCAATATATTGCCTTTGAATCTACACTGGGTGAAAATGCAGACATCTGGATAGTCAATATCACTTCCCTTGAAACCACCCGGCTTACCACTCACCCTGCAGAAGATTCCCTGCCAAAAGGGTGGAGCCCTGATGGCAGGACCATCACGTTCACGTCAAAGCGTTCAGGCAACATGGATATCTGGAAAATAGATGTCGATGGCACCAATCTCACCCAGCTGACCACCAATCCGACATATGATTTTTATTCCTCGTTCAGCCCCGACGGTACAAAGATAGTGTTCACATCAGACCAGTCAGGAAATTCAGATATCTGGGTAATTGATGCTGACGGTTCGAACCGGACACAGGTCACTACATCCACAGCCGAGGATATGATCCCATCCTGGGCGCCGGATAGCAGAAGAATCCTGTTCCGCTCCCTGCGCACCGGAAACGGTGATGTATGGATGGTCGATTATGACGGGACCAATCTCACGCAGATAACAGACCATCCTGCTGAGGATTGGGGTGCATCGTTCAGTCATGATGGAAAATATATTACCTTCGATTCTGAGCGCTCTGGCAACATGGAAATATGGATAATGGATGCCGATGGTGGTAACCTCAGGCAGGTGACCCATTATAATGGTATCGATATGTGTAATATCTGGAGCCCAGATAACAGGACAATAGCATTCTGGTCAGACAGATCTGGTAGCGGTGACATATTTATCATGGATACGACCACGTCAACGCAATCCTATGACGCTATTGTGGCTGGCCTGCTTCTGGTGGCGATCCTGGGATTCCTGTTCTATCTGGGCAGGAAAAAACGATAAATGCGCCAAGACCAATGGCTGCCATCCCCGCCCATAGCAGATTTATCAACGGGACCACGCTGATGGTAACAGGTATGGTGGGTGCTTCACCTTTTTTCGGGTCCAATCCATGATATTCTATCTTGATATCATGAACAAGACCCCTGATAATAGATGGCAGGATATACTCTGTTCCACCTGCATCCCGCATATAGGTTGCATCTTTTGAGCCGATAATCCTGCCATTCTTATGGATATCGAAAGTAGCAGTCTGCAACCAGCTGTCCTTTTCACTTTCGCTCACAATGAAATGAGATACGCTCACTGAATATTCGCCAATAGTATGTCTTACCTGCCCTATCTCAGTTATATTGAATTCAAGGACATATTGTTCCTGGAACTGGGTGCTTATCACACCTCCTGTAAGTGCCAGTATGATCCCGAAATGGATGATATGTATACCGAACTGGCGGGCAGTTATCCCTTTTCCAAGGTCGAGATTTATCCGCCTGAATATGCCATATGAAGCAAAAACCAAAGCAGGGACCAGACCCAGGATAGACAGGTGATTCCCAAGACTGCTGAAAAAGGACGTTGCCTGGCCACTTCCTGGCGACATGAACTGGAAATTCGTGGACGGGACAATAAAGGCCAGAATACCTGATGTTAGTATAATTATCCCCACAGTTTTTTGAAGAACATGCTGTTCCATACTCCTGGAGAGGCTGCACAGACCCAGCAGAACAAGCAATATTATTACCAGTGGATAGCACCAGAGATTATAAAAATCAGCGGTGATGGTCAGATCAGGTGAGACCAATACGGGCAGTAACAGGCCGATCAACAATATCAGGGTAAATAGTATGAAAATGGCTGCTGAATATATGAACACGTTGTCGCCTTTTGTATATTTGGCATACTTGGGTGTTGGCCATTTTTTTATTGAAAGATACAGTATTGCAGCAGTTGACAGGACCAGGGCTCCAATTAACAGGATATTATTAGAGGTTTGGGTAAATTCATGAACAGACCCCCACAGCCCACTTCTGGTAATGAACGTCGCGAGGATGACCACGATAAAAGACGCTGACGTAAGGGGTGGCAGCAGCCTGTCAAACAGGGGATTCTGCTTCCGGGATGCGGCATGCAGAACAGTAGTTATGATAAACACCGGAATGATAGATGCTGTCTGGACCGGGTCCCATGCCCAGATCCCCCAACCAGCTTCATAGGTCCAGAGTCCACCGATAAGTCCTACACCTACGGCAAAAAAAAGCCATGACAACCTGAGCCAGGGTAATGAAAACATGATCCAGCGTCGGTCCTGGTGCCACATGTGGGCAAAGGAGAATGCAAATGGCATGGTAAGGAGTGCGTATGCAATGAAGGTCATGGGTGGATGAATGGTATTCCAGAAATTGAGCAATACAGGATCAAGTCCGTTACCTTGTGAAATCTCCATCGCCGGGTAGTAATATTTGTGATCGTATATGGATTTAAAAGGCGATGCATTCATTGAAACTATCAGGAAGAATATACCAACCAGTACCCCGGTCGTCAATACCTTTTTCATGAATTCATCATCGGTTCGATATTTCCTTGCAGTCAACAGAAGGGATAAAAAAATAATCCATACCCATAGCAGGAACGTCCCTTCCTGCCCTGACCATACACCGGCTACCCGGTAGATAAATGAAGTTGCAGAGTTACTGTAAAGCCATACATAGTAGACCGTAAATTCCCCGGTAATAAAAAAGTATGTTAGCATGCCTACTGCAAGACTCAAAAGAAAAAATACAAGGTATAGAAGCTTTAATGTCAGGTTTCGTTTCAGCAAGAACATGTCCAGAAGGATTGTTGTTGATACTATCAGACTGGAAATCAGTAGATAATCACCGGATGTGAACATTGTTATTCTATAGCTCCGTTAAATAATATCCCATATTACTAATAAGATAATGTTATGATATGTTACCTGCAATAATGGATATCCATGGAGAGTAGTATATATAAAAATGGATATACTATTCATAGCACATCATTTTCTTACAGGACCATGCCAATAAAAAAATCGATTTCCAATCCGATACTTGTTACATTTTCAATTACACAACAGTGTAACCTCAAATGCAAACACTGTTACAGCAAATCCTCAGCAACTCCCGGTTTGAACGAATTGTCTACAAAAGAAGCTTTACAGGTCATCGACCAGGTAAAAGAAGCAGGTACAAAATTGATTATTTTCGATGGTGGAGAACCTACTCTCAGGTCTGACCTGTTGCGGTTGATAGAACACGCTAACAATATCGGGCTTATCCCCCTCCTGGGTACGAATGGCACGACCTTAACACGAAAGATGGCAAAGGACATGAAAAATGCAGGTATCAGGATGTGCGCGGTCAGTCTTGACGGCGCAAATGCAAAGACCCATGATAGTTTCAGATGTGTCAACGGATGTTTTGATGATGCAATAAGAGGTATAGGATACCTGAAGGATGAAGGGATACCATTCCAGGTCAATCCATGTATCCACAGGACAAATTATCGTGAACTTTCCGGTTTGCTCGATGTTGCCAGAAATCTGGGTGCCAGGGGTATGGAAGCGTTTGAATTCGTAATGACCGGACGCGGCAGTTCCGGGTATGAGCTGGATACACCGATTCGAAAGCATGTGGTCGATGAGATGCTTGGGATGACGTCAAGTGATATGCCTGTCAGAATGATAGGTGCACCGCAGTTCGATGTACTGTTAAGAAGAAATGGGAATTATCATCGCAGCAGCAGTTGCTGTGGCGCAGGAAAGACAATTGCATGCATATTCAACGATGGGACTGTGTTCCCATGCATGCTGCTGCCAAAGTCTGCGGGAAATGTAAGGGAACAGGATTTCAACGATATCTGGAATAACTCTGAAGTATTCAATGAACTCAGGGACCGCAGCAATCTTACCGGTACCTGTGGGAACTGTTTGATGAGGGACGAATGTGGGGGGGCCAGGTGTCGGGCATATGCAGAGGGTGACATCTTCCGGGGAGATACAGAATGCTGGATATACCAGCCGGGTTGATGGGATTATTTACTGGTTGCCGTCAATGGGAAGATACACAAGGTTTTTTAAGGAGCAATGCATCTAGGGGGTGTAATCCAAATACCGCACCCTCAGTATAGTGGGTGGCGCCGGACAGATGGTTCGAGGCTATGGGAAAATCGATTCCTGTCGGAGGATAATATATGGCAAAACAAAAAGAAAATACACAAACAGATGAAATTAAACATATTGTACGCATCGCTAATACTGACCTTGATGGAAAGAAGAGCGTACAATATTCACTTACTGGCATAAAGGGTATCAATCGGCGTTCTGCGCGCATTATTTGTGACATGTCCGGCGTTGACCCCACGGCAACGATCGGTTATCTGGAAGATGAAAAGATCGAGGCCCTGAAAACAACTGTCGATGATATTGAAAATATCCTTCCTACCTGGATGATGAACAGGCGCAAGGATCCTTTGACTGGTGATGATAAACATATTTACGCCACCGATGTATTGCTTGTTAAAAGGGAAGACCTGAACACACTCAAAAAGACCCGTTCATATAAAGGTATACGGCACGAGCGCGGGCTTAAAGTGAGAGGTCAGAGAACCCGGTCCACTGGCAGAAAGGGACTCAGTGTGGGTGTTAAGAGGAAAACACGATAGGCGGTGACAAGCATGGGATATCCAGGTAAGAACACAAAATCATACGAGACCCCCAAGCATCCATGGCAATCTGTCAGGATGACGGAAGAACTTGAATATTTAAAGTCATACGGGCTGAGAAATAAACGTGAGGTATGGAAAGCCCAGAGTATTCTTCGAAATTACCGCCGTTCAGCAATGGAACTGCTGGCCGAGACCACTGAAGGCGAATTGACTGGCCATAATCTGCGCAAGAGTGAGGATATCCTGAACAGGCTTAAACGGTATGGTATTCTCTCAGCAGACGCTGAACTTGATAATATCCTGGCACTCAATACCAGGAGTTTCCTGGACCGCAGACTCCAGACCCAGGTATACAGGCAGGGCCTTGCCAACAGCCTGAAACAGGCACGTCAGTTCATTACACACGGCCATATCACCGTAGCTGAAAAGAAGATAACAATTCCCAGCTATCTGGTGACGAAGGATGAGGAACTGAACATAGGATACTATGTGAACTCACCCATGCAAAAAGAAAATCATCCGGAACGTCCGGTGGAGATCGTCAAGCGCGAGATCCAGCAGATAAAGGCAGTGCAGGATGAACGCAAAAGAGGCAGGCGCAAAGGTCGCCGGTAAGCCTTAATTTAATTATTGGAGTACGAGATTATGTCAGACGGAAAATGGGGAGTTGCCCATATACAAGCATCATTCAACAATACCATAATCACCATAACCGACGTGACCGGAGCTGAGACCATCGCCAAGATAAGTGGAGGAATGGTGGTCAAGGCAGCCCGGGATGAGAGTTCACCGTATACTGCGATGCAGATGGCGAACCAGCTGGCTGAAAAGCTTATTGACAAGGGTATATTGGGTATCCATGTCAAGGTCAGGGCACCTGGTGGTAACAAGCAGAGAAGTCCGGGTCCCGGAGCCCAGGCAGCCATACGGGCATTTGCCAGGGCGGGTATCAGGATAGGTCGGATTGAAGATGTCACACCGATTCCACACGATGGAACCAAGGTCAAAGGCGGACGCAGGGGCCGGAGAGTATAAGAGAGGCAAAGGATGGAAGTAGATATTATAGAGTTATCTGATGACAAAGCCAGGTTTGTGCTAAAAGGTGTGAATCCTGCTATTGCCAACGGACTTCGCAAAAGCATGCTCTCTGAAGTCCCTACAATGGCGATAGATTATATTAACATCTATGACAACACGTCTGTGCTTTTCGATGAGCAGCTTGGTCTGCGCATGGGGCTTATTCCCCTCAGAACTGACCTTGACTCGTATGTGTTGCCTGAAGATTGCGACTGCCATGGCGAGGGTTGTACGAAATGCCAGCTTACCCTGACGCTGAGCTCAGAAGGCCCCATCATGGTGTATTCAGGTGATATTCAATCCAGTGACCCTGACGTTGGTGTTGCAGAAGATAGGATTCCAATCGTCGAATTGAAAGAGCGTCAAAAGCTGGTGCTTGAGGCAATTGCCAAACTTGGTACCGGACGCAAACATGTCAAATACCAGGCAGGTGTAGCATGCGGTTATAAGAACATGCCTGTGATAACATTCAATGAAAGCTGTGATGCATGCGGCAAGTGCGTGGAAGAATGTCCCAGGGAAATACTGAGGCTTGAAAACAATGAGGTTATTGTAAAGGATCCATTACAGTGTATCCTGTGCAAACTTTGCGTGGATTCCTGTGATATCAGGGCTATCAATGTTGATGAAGATACTAGTGCCTACATATTTACAGCTGAATCGGACGGTTCATACCCTGCCAGAGAATTGATACTCAGGAGTGCTGATACCATCATTGAAAAGGCAATACGGTTGAACGAGATTCTCAAATCCATAGAATGAGCCATGGGTTAAACCGGATGCAGCTATATTGCATTCGAAACTCATATTTTAATACAGTTAAAGTAAAATACACACCCTAAAGCGGGGGTCGCCCAGCCAGGTCAAAGGCGCAAGGTTGAGGGCCTTGTCTCGTAGGAGTTCGCGTGTTCGAATCACGTCCCCCGCATACTTTTCATTTTATAGGACCATCTACTTAATTGCTGGAAAAGAACAATATTTTCCATCTGTAAAATATTATATATCTGTAAGGTTTTATCAATACTCTATGTCCTCAATAGGTTTAGGCAACTGTATAACTAATCCAATAGCAGGTGTTAATCAAAACCACATACCATCATACGATGAGGGCGATATTTTACGAATACTGGATATTTTTAATGAAAATTGTTTAATCTTAAATGAAGACATTACCTTGGAGCAGAAACTCACTTCTATACTCGAACAAGTCCTGATATTATCAAACATGGAGAAAGGTGGAATTTACCTTAAGGACAGGACGAACGGTGATTACGTACTTACTGTCCACAGCCCCATCAGTGAAGAGTTCAGGCAAAAACACGGCAGGATCACTCATGAATGGAAATCATTATATCCGGTCTTTATTGAAGGAAAGGTCGTGGTAGTATCAGATACCTGTACTGCCGATATTACTCCCGAAAGAAAAAGGTCGACCATCAAAGAAGGTTTCCGTAGCTATATTAGTATACCATTGAAAAGGAATAACCTGGTTGACGGTATTATTATGGCAAGTGGTTCACAGGTCAGGGAATATTCCGAATTCCAGAAAAAACTATTTTCAACCATCGGGCAGCAGGTAAGCATAGCAATGAAAAATCTCAGGTCAATTGAAGAATTGAAACGTTCCCGCGATTGGTATCGCGAGCTTTTCAGTAATGCAGCTGATGGAATGTACACCAACGACCTTGATGGTACTTTTCTTTCCATGAACCAGGCAGGTGCTGATATGCTGGGACTGACCATAGAAAAAGCTGTTGGGACGAAAATAAGGGATTATCTGACTGAGGAAGGTCTTGAGATCGCCAGTGCTGTACATGCACAGATACTGAATGGTTTGACTTTTTTCCTGCCTCCTGTACTTGAGATAGTCAGGACAGATGGAAAAAAAGTATTTTTTGAGATCAATATGAGACCCTTAATGGAAGATGGGAAGGTTGTGGGACTACACGGAGTTGCCAGGGATATTGACAAGCGGTTCAATGCAGAAAAGAACATGCTGGTATTTTCAAAGGCGTTAAGTAAATCTATTGATGGCATTAATATTTCTGATGGTGACCATACTATCACTTTCATTAACGAGGCCGGAGCTAAGATATTCGGGTATAGCAGGTCAGAATTGATCGGACAATCAGCGAGTATCTTTTATACCGAAGAGGACCTACCCGATTTTTATGAGAATGTAATTCCTGCAATAGAGAAATATGGATATTACAATGGGCTTATATTGGCCAGGAAAAAAAGTGGAACAGCATTTTCCTTAGAAGTAACGTTGACTTCGGTATTCGATAAGAACAAAAAGGCCATCGCAAATTTTGCGGTTTTTCGAGAGAGAAAACAGCAAAGACCCCCAAAACCATAACAACCACATTAACAATGTGAACTATGTATATACCCTGTATACCACGCAAACAACGTATGTACCAATCTTTTGCACTATTACAACATCAGCACCTATTGTGATAACATTGCCAGTATCTGATGCAGTTAGAAAATCTCCAGACGGGGTGGTCATTGATATTGAAGTTACTCCCGGTACCAAGACCGCCAGGGTTCCCAGTGGTTACAATACCTGGCGAAAGCGCATTGAGGTCAGGCTCTCAGAACCCGCCCAAAAAGGCAAGGCAAACCAGCAGTTGTTAGAGTTGATGGCTGTTGTGCTGGGTATAAAGATCTCTGAAGTTACCCTTATTTCGGGCCTCACATCCCATAGAAAGACAATCCATGTTAGCGGAATGGATGTGGAACAGGTGATAGAGTTACTTTCCCCGCCCGGGGATAAGGATTAACTGTGCCTGGGGCGTTTCATTAGGTGATGTCAGTAATAGAAGACATGGAACGTCTGGAACAGCTCGAAGAGCTGGTACAGGAACTCTTGCAGCAGTCTGAGGAGGGTGCCGCAATAATCGTTGAAGGGAAGCGGGACCGCAGGGCATTAAGGGAGCTGGGTATTACCGGACCGGTAAAATTGGGGACTCAAAAGTCATTGCTTGAACTCTGTGAAGAGGTGGCCAGGGAATATAATAAGGTGATAGTACTGACCGACTGGGATGAAAATGGGGATAAACTTGCACGGCTCATGGCGGAATTTTTATACAATGCTGGCGCGACAGTGAATACTGATATTAGGCAAAAGATAAAGGCACTGGTCAAGAAAAGGATAAAGGACATTGAAAGCCTGAACACACATATAGTTAACCTGAGAGTGGAACTGAAAACCACAACTCATAATAGTATATGAATAAACGTCATATTATGAGTATAATACCATAACTTTATCATGTCTTCCAAACAATTGGGGTATGTAAAAATCACGTTAATCATGAATATGATTAACCATCAATAATAATTGGTAAATAGTTAAACAAATCACAAATCCAACATTCCCATTTTCCCGGAATCAAGCATACATCACGAATGCAACAGGGTCGGGTATGGGACAGGTTATTTCGAGGGATGGATTAATAGTACATCGGTAAACCAGAGTTAAATGGGTTAATTTCATTCAATACGATAACATCACAGGATAATTACCAGATAGAGGTCGGTGTAGAGGAACATTATATATTGAAATTCCGGGTTAGTATTTATACTAACATGTAAGTATATCTGTCTGAGAGCTGGCATTAATCGGATAACAATATAAATGTGAACATTACTGACCAGGTTAAACCAATCTGGTTATAACTGATTTTTTTAGCTATTGTAAAATACGTGAGGTATACTCATATGCAAAACACAGACACTACAAAGTATATAGTTCATGCTAAAATAAGAGCCGATGGCGTTGTTGAAAGACCTGATGTGGTAGGCGCCATATTCGGTCAGACCGAAGGGTTGCTTGGCAACGACCTTGACCTGCGCGACCTCCAGAAGACCGGGCGTATTGGCAGGATAGAGGTCAATATCAAGTCAACAGCAGGCAAGTCCAATGGTATGATAGATATTCCATCGAGTCTTGACAAGGCTGAGACAGCCATACTGGCAGCTTCCCTGGAGACCATTGACCGGATAGGGCCATGCATGGCAAATATTGAAATAATCAAGGTTGAGGATATCCGTGCTTCTAAACGGCAGCATATCGTGAATCGGGCAAAGCACATCCTCACAGATATGTTCGACGAGAACGTACCTGAAAGCCAGGAGATAACTGATGAGGTCAAGCAATCCATAAGGGTGGAGGAAATGACCTATTACGGAAAGGATAATATCCCGTGTGGTCCCAATGTAATGGACTCTGATGCCATTATTGTTGTGGAAGGACGGGCCGATGTGCTCAACCTGTTGCGATATGGTATTAAGAATGCAATCGCAGTTGGTGGTACCAATGTTCCACAGGCAGTTGCAGAACTGTGCAAGAAAAAGAAGGTCACGGCATTTACTGACGGCGACCGTGGCGGCGAACTCATCATCAAGGAACTTCTGCAGGTGACAGAGATTGATTTTATTGCACGTGCTCCTGACGGCAAGGGTGTGGAAGAACTGGTACAAAAGGAAATAGTAAGGTCTCTGCGCCAGAAGATACCTGTTGAGCAGGCAATGGAAAGGTACCAGATAGGTGGGAACAGGCAGAGGTCATCTTCGCAGCAACCGGTTCGCAGGCAGGAACGTAGAGAGGTCAAGCCCAGAGTTGTGAAAGCTCCTGCTCCTACCGTGAAGCCCCGTGCTATCGAAAGGCCGCACAGGAACAGTAGAAGGGACGAATCGGTCAAGACCCTTGCCACAGAGTTCAAGGAACACATGGACGAATTGAATGGTACGTTAAGTGGAAGGTTACTGGACGACAATAAAAAAATCATTAAAGAAGTGACTGTGAAGGATCTTGCCAATTCAATAAAGGATGTGGACAGCAATGTTAAAAGCGTTGTGTTCGATGGGGTCATAACCCAGAGACTGGTGGACATTGCATCAGAAAAAGATATCAGGGATATTATCGGTGCAAAGATCGGAAACGTGACCAAGGCACCGGCAAACCTGCGTATCGCTTCCACGGGCCAGTTATAACTTATGCATCGTCTGGACAAAAGGGCAGGACTCTGTGCAGATGCCATCTCAAAAGCAGGGGATATCCATGTTGTATCCCATATCGATGCGGATGGACTCACATCTGCCGCTATTATCTGTACTGCCCTGGAGAGGGCGGGCAGGGAATATACTGTAGAGTTTGCCCGCCAGCTTGATGTATCGATCCTTGAGAGGATTGCAGATAGTAATCCTGGCCTGACGGTCTTTACTGACCTGGGCAGCGGGATGATTGACAGGATACTTGCACTGGATATAGATGCGGTCATATCAGACCACCACATCCCAGCAGGGGATTGTCCCACGCACTTGAATCCCCACGTGTTCAATATCAATGGCGCATACGAAATAAGCGGCGCAGGTACTACTTTTTTGCTGGCCCGTGCTTTAGGGGATAACAATGACCTGGCCGGGCTGGCAGTGGTAGGTGCGGTGGGAGACCTGCAGCATGTCAAGCAGGGCGAGCTCACAGGTTTAAACCGGCAGATCATGAGTGTAGGCCAAAACAGCGGTGTATTGCAGTGCCAGCGTGACCTGGCAATGTTCGGGAAGCAGACCAGGCCCATCTACAAGATGCTGCAATATTCATCCGACCCGTACATACCAGGGCTTTCAGGAAATGAAGATGCGTGTATCAATTTTTTAAAGGGCGTAGGGTTGCGTTTCCAGGGCGAAGGATGGCTCAAATGGATAGACCTCACAGATGAGGACAAAAAGCACGTTGTTTCCGGACTGATACAATATTGCATAGGCGCGGGTATCCCGGCTTATAAGATCGAGCGCATGGTAGGAGAGGTATATACCCTTTTGCTGGAGCGGGAGGGTACCGAGACCAGGGACGCATCTGAATATTCCACCCTGCTCAATGCAACAGCCAGGTATGACAGAGCAAAGACCGGCCTTGCTGTATGCATGGGTGACAGGGAAAAGGAATATGAAAATGCGATCCATTTACTGGCAGAGCACAGGCGCAATCTTGTTGAGGGTATAAACCTGGTGAAGTCACAGGGTATGGTTACCCTTAATAACTTCCAGTATTTTGATGCAGGCTCGAAGATCAAGGATACTATTGTCGGTATAGTGGCAGGTATGAGTACCAGTGCAGTAGGTAACAGGAACCTGCCTGTAATAGCCTTCGCAGATACTGATGACGGCGTGAAGGTATCGGGCAGGGGTAATTATGACCTGGTACGTAAGGGCCTGAACCTTGGAGTCTCATTAAATACTGCCGCACAGGCCGTGGGAGGTATGGGGGGAGGACATGATATTGCTGCCGGTGCAACTATCCCGGAGGCGGCAAAATCTGAATTTATCAAGCATCTTGACCAGATAATCGGCTGCCAGTTAAAAAAGTCTTGAAGAGTGTTCCGGTCATATCAACCTGTCAATGGGTACCATTTCATTAACATCCATGAGTGTGGACATGGCATGCGTATCTATCTTGAATCCCTGTTCCTGTGCCACAGCTTCTGCATTTGTGCCTCCCACGACAACAACTCCAAAGTGGTCCCGCTCCAGGCTGATGCCGAGTATATCTGAGTTGGGCTCGCCCACTTCCAGTATGCCGCCAAATCCTGCAGATACCAGTTCGTCCAGCGCTTCCTCTACTGTTTCCCGTGCTGTCATGGTAATCTCCCGCAAATTGGCGAGTATCTTGCCTGAACCGCTGGTGAGCATATCGCTTACAGAAGTGAGGGACTGGGACATAAGTATCTCAAGCGGGTCCAGGGTGGTACTGTCGTACATGACCAGGTCAGTGAAACGCAACGGTACTCCATTCCTGATCTCTACCAGACCTCCGAACCGTGGTTTAATGGGAATTCCGTGTTTCAAAAGCACGCCGTCGACAGTGATACTGCATACTGTGGCGATGCCGTGCATGCTAGGGGGGATGGTCAAATCTCCAATCGATTCTCCCGGAGACAGTAATTTTATCAGGGGGCTGACAGTCAGGCCGCTTAACATAACATCACGGAATATCGGGAGAACATCATTGATGTGTTCGCTGTTTATCAGTGAGATATTGATCACTAACTTACCAGTATACGTGGATGGATCGAAGGTCACCCTGTACATAAGGTCTTCAATACGCGATAGCGTGAATATAATAGGTTCACCTGATGGGTTTGTACCTTTTTTTATTTGCATCCTTCCACCTGAAAATGTTCGCAGATTCTTAAGATTCTAAAATATTGGATGTGGTATATAAATGTCTGCCTATTCCTTTATGACAGGATAAGAGATTGTTCACCGATACTGCTTAACACTTGTTAATACTTGTAATTAACCGGATTAATAAAATCAAATAATTATACTATTTAGTCGATTTTAAAAAAAGTATATTAACCATAAATTCATGTTTAGAAGACATGCTTCCCGCAAAGGTCAAAGACTGGATGGTGGCACCCCAATGGGGTACAATGGACGAGGCGATATATTCCACAAACAAGTTAAAACGCTTGAACGGTGGGTACTGGTTCTGGCTCATGTCAGATTATGATCCTGAAAATCCCCGCATGCTTCAGGTACTTATCAGCCAGGGAGCTATTGATTATAATCTGAACAGCAAGCGTTTTACGAACCGGTACATCGATGCGGAAACATTTTCCTGTTATTGTGGGATATGGCAGTACAGGGATGGGAAAGTATCTGACCTGGTGCATGACAATTGTACATGTACCGTGAAACCCGGCCAGTTTACCTGTGAGACCGATTCGGGATATATGATATCCATATCCGGGTCATTCCCTTATTATGAAATGCTGGTACAGGATGAACATGGTGAAGTCACCAGGTTCGGTTCCACGTCCTCAAAATTCGATTGTGAATATTTGCAGAACCCCCTGGTCAAATATCCTTCATTGATATCGTACAGTGATGAGTTTGATGCTTATGCCCGAAATAGCCGGGGATTCCAGTATTTCATTGCCAGCAAGATGAGTGACCTGTTCGGCACCTGTAAGGGTGAGGTATTTGAGCAGGATTTCTATGGAAGTTTCTGGCTGGAGAGAGCATTAGGTTTTGGTTCTACGATACCGTGGAAGATAGTAATGGTCAATTTCAACGACCGCTCGCGGATGTGGTATCGTTATTTCCCGTCAAAGATATTTAATTACGGTACGCCTCTGGAGTTCATATTTGACGATATGGTATCCAAAAAGCGGTACCATTTCTATGACATGACCTTCTTTTACACAGCGAACGGCACATCAACCAAAATGAAATTCGGCCCCCGTGTGGATACTATTCATGTGACTGGCAAGGGAAAGGAAGGTGAAACCCTGACCCTTACTGCCAGGATACTGGGCAGGCACCTGTACCAGTACGATGTGGCGAAGGTGAAGTTCAATTATTTCCAGCTGGTACTGGCTATTGAGAAGGCTGTTGTGGAAGTGAATGGTACTGACCTGGTACAGGGCAAAGAGCCGACCCTCAGTTACGGTGAGGATGCCCATTTCAGTTTGTAGAAGTCAATTATTTCCCAAACCTGCGCTGGCGTTTCTGGAAATCCCGTATCGCCCGCAGCAGGTCGAGTTTCCTGAAATTCATCCAGCTTACATCAGTGAAATAGATCTCTGAGTAGACGGACTGCCATATCAGGAAATCTGCAAGGCGTTTTCCGCCAGAACGTATGACAAGGTCGGGTTCATATTTAATAAGAAGGTTTTGCTCTATTACCGAGCCATCTATTTGTCCGGGTGTTAATTCACCCGAGTCTATCTTTGACATAATATCCCTGAATGCTTCAGTCAGTTCTTTTTTGCCTCCGTATCCCAGAGATACGTTTATGTGCATATTCCTGCCTTTTGCAGTCTTCAGATGATGATTCAAACCGTCAATGGTAATGAGGTTGATTGTGGCATCTACTTCTTTTAACGTGTCTGTTATCTTCATTTGGAGTTCACGATAAATCTTGTCAGAGATGTCGGGGTCCACATCGATCAAACTGATATAGATAGTCAGAATATTGATGCTGTATTCCCGGCACCATTCGATGAACTCATTGAGACGCCTGGAAAAGTCCGCATCCAGCAGGTCACTTTCTGTAAGGATAAGCACAATACTGGTGGGGAGTGATGTTTTGTGGTCCTTGAGTATGTCCTGTTCAAGTCTGAGCTGGTATAATCTGGAGAATAATCCCATTGCACTTAGGTTATATCTTAAGGATAAATTATTTGCCCTTATATGCTATCTTACCTTATGGTATCAATGCTTATGGTTCTTGAAAAGAATGCACATTCAGGTTATTTTTTGTTTGTTATGCTCATAGCTGTATTATTGCCGTTCATACCTGGACCATATGTGGCAGCGTTGTTTTTTGCAATAACGCTTATCCTTGCTATAGGGCCACACAAGAATATAGTACCTGCATTTTCATTATGGGGTTTTTCTTTTGCGATATTCATCATGAGTTTTTTGAGCGTTATTCTTGGATACACTGATTATGAATTTCCTGCATACATCCTGGGCGCGTCTATTTTCATCACTGCAGCTGGCAGTTTAGGGGCCGTGTCTGTTAGGAACAGAGGTGTAAGAAAACCCCGCCTGGATAGTAAGTTCATTTCAGCCACTTCAAGTATTGCCCTGATACTATTTGGTGCCCTGTCTGCTTGTGCTGCAGCTTACTGGATCACTGCCTGGATGAATATACCGATTTCATTGAGCCAGCTGTTCTTTCTCACATTGATAGGCGGAGTGACCTGTGCATTACTGGAATCTATACCATCGAGGGCTGATAAATATCTCACACTGATGATGGGCACGGGTATGGTTATGTGGTTATTTGCAAGTTTTGGCTATTATGTGAACTTTTCACATTTATCCGCAACCTTCATTTTCTCATTGTTTTTGGCGTACCTGGCGTACCGCATGGATATTGCTGATGTGTCTGCCATGCTGGCGGCAACACTGCTTGGCGTATTGATAATAGTGTTCACGAACTTGAACTGGTACCTGATCCTCATCATGTTCTTCCTGCTGGGCGGTGCTTTTACCAAATATCAGTATAACTACAAGGTAATGAGGGGGATCGCACAGGGTAAGGGTGGGGTGAGAAGTTATGAGAATGTGCTGAGCAATTCCATTACTGCATTAATACTGGCTGTGGTGTACGGTGTGTACCACGAATTATATCCTGCTCTGGCTCCTGTACTGCTGTTTGCGTACCTGGGTGCAGTAGCCACGGCCACAGGTGATACCCTGGCCAGCGAAATCGGGGAGACCAATAGGGGTAAACCTATTCTTATCACTACGTTAAAGCCGGTTAAACCGGGTACCGATGGTGGAGTGACACGGCTGGGTGAAGCTGTGTGTATAGGAGGTTCCGTTGTTATTGGGGTACTTGCACTGGTACTTGGCGTGATCGACATACATCCGGGCAGTGCTGTTACGTATGTTGTATGGCTTTTGGTAGTGGTACTGGGCGGATTTGGCGGGACTAATTTTGACAGCTTGCTGGGTGCCACGTTGCAGCAAAAGGGTTGGCTTTCCAACAGTGGTGTAAATCTTATAGCTACTATGGGCGGCGCATTTATATCAGGGGCTGCCTATTATGTGCTGTGCGGGCATGTAGTGTAGAGGATATCATTCTGGCCTCCGGAGCCTGGAACCCGGGTTCGAATCCCGGCATGCCCGTTTTTTAGTACCTTTGGAAGGAAACAATAACAAGTATCCATTCAACATGAATGGGTATTAATAAGTATTAATTTAAAAAAAAGAAGGCCCCGCGGGGCCAGATTTGATTATACTTTGTCTATTAATTCAATGTTGATCTTTTTCACATTTGGTTTTTTGATCTTGTCAGGCATCCAGCTTGGCTTGTTCTTTGGAGCTGCTACTTCTTCTCTCCATCCTTCATACACGTGAAGCTTTTTGGTGCCTCTTTCCCTCAGGATAATTGTATCTGGCTTCTTCTTGGTTCCTTTGCCCCTGTTGGCTGCCTTCAGGGCTGCCTGTCTGGGCTGTTTGCCAGTAAACACTCCATGCTCATTACCTTTTTTGTCCCTTAATACAAAGTTTCTTGTTCCTGTCATATTTAAATACCCCGTAAGAGTATACTGTTACCGATTATGTTTTCACCTAATAATATATAAACCTTTTTCATAATTTGGCTCGAAGCATACTGATTTTTCGTTATAGATTATTTTTCAATAATTCATAAATTAACCGGGTCAGTAGGGCTAAAAATCGTGTCTGCTATTGATTTTGGCACAGAATTGTTAATATAGTGTGTAAAATCTATCATTATAAAATAAAGAATAGTTTTATTCAAATATATAATCTAAGTTCATCAAAAGGCCTCCCAGGGCATCCAGTTATCAGGATTGACGGAAATCGTTCATTGAACAACAAAAAGGTTAAATGTATAAACAAGTATTTAGAACATCCTTACGAATCGCTCCGATAGTGTAGCACGGCCAATCATGCAGGACTCTCACTCCTGCGACTGGGGTTCAAATCCCCATCGGAGCACTTAACATTTTTTTATACTTTTAGCTTATAATGTTGGTTTTTATGAAAATCTCGTTAATCGTTAATACTTTTGGGCAGGTCTTAAAATACAGTTATCAAGCATCGTAATCCTGACAAAGCTTAAGGGTCTCGCGGACCATCTTTTTACATAAGGGGGATAACAGATTGGATCGTGCATTGAAGAGAAGACAGTTTCTTAGCCTGTTAGTAAGTTTATTCTCGTTTATCTTTTTAGGGTGTATTGATAAAAAAGGAAAAGATGACATAATAAAAGAAGGATTAGATTTGGCAAATTCGAAAGTATACCTTATAAAGACCAATGACCGAAGAAGTGGCATACAGGAATTGTTGCGGCAATTTGATCTTGGGATACTGTCTGGTAAAAGAATTGGCATAAAGGCTAATTATAACAGCGCTGATCCATTTCCGGCCTCCACACATATTGATACATTATCCACGATAACTGAGAGCTTGCAGGAGCATGGGGCAGAGGTAGTACTGGCAGAAAGAAGTGGAATGGGGAACACGGGAAATGTGCTTAGACAAATGGGTGTATCAGGACTAGCAGCAGAGCTGGATTTTGATATTGTGGTGCTGGACGGTGGTACCGGCGGTGAATGGGTCAGGCAGACCGGCAGTCACTGGAAGAGGGGATTCCTGTTTCCCAGGGTATTCAGGGATGTTGATGCGATCATCCAGACCTGCTGTCTTAAGACCCACAGGTATGGGGGTCATTTCACCATGTCTCTTAAGAACAGTGTGGGTATGGTGGCAAAATTCGATCCTGAGGATGGTTATAATTACATGTCCGAACTCCATTCATCCAGGCACCAGAGGAAGATGATCGCAGAGATCAATACGGCATATGAACCTGAGTTCGTAATAATGGACGCTCTACAGGGTTTTTCAAAAGATGGCCCTGATACCGGGACCCTGATCGATCCCGGGATAATGATAGCCAGTAAGGACAGGGTGGCTCTGGATGCAGTGGGAGTGAGCCTCCTCAGGATATACGGGACTACAGATGAGGTTTCCAAAGGAGCTATATTCCAGCAGGAACAGATAGCAAGGGCGGTGGAACTTGGGCTGGGTGCTTCCGGTCCTGATAAGATTGATGTGGTTTCGATCAATCCCGAGGCTCAGGAGATCTGTTCCAGGATAGAAATGATGTTGAAAGAGTGACCATGATGGATATACTGGGCACCACTTGCAGATGGAATGGGAGACTTCGACGTACCACGTCCCCTGATGTAATTGTGGTCGCATATATTCTTATCAGTACTTCATCCTCCTTGGGGTAGGCTTTTCTACCTCTTTGAGCTGATGAACCACAGGTGGTCCATATTTTTCATATATAACTGCTTTCATTTCGGGATATTCTTATCGTTTTAGATGTGTTCGAAACGGTTTGTCATTTCAATTCCTCCCAATTTACTTTGACTTGTTCATTTTATCTCGTTTATTCCTGTTTCAGCAGCCTGGAAGCGATTGCAGATGGATTGAATCCTTTGACTATAAGCCATACCGCTAGAAATAGTTCATTCGATATTACCGGAAGATGAGAGAAGATGAACGGAATTACTGTACTACCAACTATCATATGTATCAAGGTTACCACTATTATCATTGTGGAGCCAATAATACTCCATACGGATATTAATCGTGGAACGAGTTTTGATTGATACGAGCCTGTGGCAAACTTGATGATATTCCCTATTTTCTAAATATTTATGCCAGACTAACTTATATTACTAATTAATTTGATAAACTAGAGTTATATTGAAATTCGATTAAAATAATAATGATTATGCCTTATTAAAGTAATATTAGTGTTGCTAAACAAAAAACACCTCTAATGGGGGCATAACCATGATTAAGATAGTAGGCAAGGGATATAAATATTTCATCAAACAATTTGATGATTTTTTAGGTGTCAACAGTCTGACTGTAGTAAGTCTCAAGAGTGTCAATGGCGGTGTGTGGGGTTTGAAGATGGGGCGGTTATGCAGGGAAGTGCCGGACCTAGTTGATTGGGTCGCAGTGATGGGACGTTATATACAGTTGTTATGTCGGTGGAGTGTCGCCATAGCTGTTAAAATATAATTTCAATGTAATACATTGCAACAAAGAGTTCGTACTAGTTCGCACGAGTTAGTTGCTAATTTTTATTAACCCCTCACCCCTCTTTCTCTTGTACAAATACCTGTGTATGCTCCTTACCTTAGTCAACAGAAACAAGTTCGGCGAAGCGGTGGCGACCCTGGCAGACGTGAATTCCGAGCCGCAGAACTAATACATACGGACGGGAGCAAAAAGCAAGACCTGGACTGAGCGCAAGATCTATACCATCGAGTTTATCTAAAATGTAGGCCGGGATATGAAGCTGCTCCCCTGTGTCGACAAGTTGGCAAATCTACGGGATATCATCAGGGATTATGACAGGCTGGGGGAAGGTGTGTGGGATATCTTCAATGTCTCAAAGACTTCGGTTGCATGGTATTACACTTCTATGCTGGATGCTTTTGGTGATGGAGATGAGGGGATAAGTGATATGCCTGGGTAAGGAGTTCGGGAAATGTATTGGTGAGATGTTTGGGGATGGGTGAGAGGGCGGTGTGTAGGGATTTGAAGATGGTGGGGTGGTATGTTGGGAAGTGCCGGAACCAGTATATATAACAATAACTGAATAAATACAGAGCAAGTTCAGATTAACTGAGTTTAATATACTTACTACGATAATGATATTATCTATCCCGACGAAATAAAAAATGTGGAGATATTATATGCTTGAAGCTGAATTATTAGAAAAAATTGTTTCCGACCTCGATTTCTTAAAAATTAAAATAATGTCCATCGAAGAAACCATAGAGGATCTCGATAACGATTTGCATCATGTTAAGCCAGAGTATATCCGAAAGCTTGAATTAATAAAAAAAGAAGGAACAATTTCCAGTGCAGATTTTGAACAGAAATTTGGTGTCCGTCTTTGAAATACAATTACGAAGTCAGCAGGCAGCTTGAAAGGGAATTGGATAAACTCAGACGAAAAAATAAAAAGCAATATGGAATAATTTTGAAAAAGATGAGTGAAATACTGGAAAATCCTCTACATTACAAGGCGCTTCAACATGACATGAAAGGATTACGAAGAGTCCATATTGATAAATCCTTTGTACTAATTTTTGAAATTGTTGAAACAGAAAACAAAGTGATTTTTCAGGATTTTGACCACCATGACAATATTTACTAAATGACGGCGCGTTGCTGGAAAATCGATATTCCACTCTGAATTTGATTCCTGCCCCCTCCTGCGCTGCTGCCTGCGCCCCCCTCAGTACTTAAGAGAACAGCCTTCGCAGACACATCAGGATCACCGCCACTGCAGATCATGGTGCCTCTCTCCTGCCTCCCTCAGTCCCATTAACGGGATCAGATGATATTCCCTGCCGCTGGGCTTGATGGATTGCAGTTTCCGGATGTTCAGCAGCCCGGCCCACTTGTCGTTCATCTTCTCAAAATGCCGCAGGGTGGTACATTCCTCCAGCCACGCTCACGGGACACCAGGTACGTCAGGTTATCTGTCATCAACGCGTTTCGAATACCGAAAAGTATCACAGGCGGTTCGCCCGACTTTCGTGCCAAAGCAGCATGATGGTCCAGTACCTGTCAAGCCACCAGGAGCCGATTTATCATAAAATCCGTTCTGTGAGGCTTTTCTCGTCCTAGAGTTTCCAGATCACGCCGTTGTCACCGAGAACACGGATCATATCATTTAACTCACTGACATTGGGTTCCCTGAAGTACTCCATTGCGAAAATATCTAATATGGCACTGAATGTACAATGTAGCCTGTCACTTCTTAATCGTTTTGATATTCGAGTCATTTTCCCCTCAATTATCGTTTTAATTAACTGTTATTATATATCCTACAAATTATATGTCTGCAGTAATAATAATTAAATGTTTTGGTTGAGTGGAAATAAATTATGCTTCATTAACCAGTTATTCACTATCATGATGCATATTTACTCTATTCCAGGATACAAATGATATCCAAATCCTGTACAAAAGAATCAAACAGAAAATAATTCCTGAAAATGAAATCAGGATTATCCAATATGAAAAAAAGGTCCAATGACAATACATCTAACCACTACATCCATCAGAGAGGTGATAGACCTCATTATACTTTGAACACCGAAGGCTTTATGACTAATAATAACTATTTAAAGCCTTTACCCATCCGTATTTTATAACAGTCTAGCGGGGTGGGGTAGTCAGGAAATCCCGACGGGCTCATAACCCGTAGATCCATGGTTCGAATCCATGCCCCGCTATCATTTTTATTTCAATTGGTAAAGTATTGATTGTACGTCTGCAGGTAGTATGGTCGAAATATTTTTAACCCCCTCATACCCTATAGCAACTGGAGTTAACAGATAAGTGATAGACCTGATAACATCAATTGAACTAATAATAGTCATGATCCTGGTAAGTCTTTCAGCCTTTTTTTCGTCTTCTGAGACTGCTTTTATTGGAGCTAACCGAATCAAGATGCTTCACCTGGCTGAGAAAGGTGACCGGAGGGCCAGGATAATTCATGATGAACTGCAGGATCCGGAGAAGTTCATCACCACCATCCTTGTTGGCAATAATATAGTAAATATAGCATCTTCAGTACTTGTTACCGTGATCGTGCTGAGATATTTCGGCAATGCCGGCATTGCTGTAGCTACAGGAGTAATGACCGTGGTCATTCTGGTATTTGGTGAGATTGTTCCCAAGACCTTTGCAACACGTCATGCTGATTCCTATGCTCTCAGAATTGCCTTTATACTGGAGCTTCTCACCAAACTGCTATTTCCACTGGTAGTGGTCTTTGTCGAGATAACAAATATTGTGCTGCACATATTTGGCGTTAAGGAAAAGATAAAGAATCCATTTATCACAGAAGACCAGATAAAACTCATTTTGAAATTAGGGGTAGAAGAAGGGGTGATCAGACACCAGGATAAGCAGTACATCCAGAACGTGCTTGATTTCAGTGATGAAAAGGCAAAGACAGCTATGACCTATAAAAGTCACATGGTCACTGTTGAGAATTCCAAGACCCTTATTGAAGCTCTGGAAAAAATAAATGAATCCGGTCATTCAAGGCTGCCTGTGTGGGAGGGTCATTTTGATAATGTAATTGGAATGATATTTGCCAAAGACCTGCTCAGATACCGTGATGAAGAACTTGAAACAAAGACCGTTCAAGAGATACTGCGGCCAATACTGATAGTAAAAAAGGACCGCACGATCGCCTCAATTTTCAGGGAATTACAGTCTCGAAAGGTACAGATAGCGGTTGTAGTGGATGAAGATGAAAAAGTAGTTGGGTTGTTGTCTATCGAAGATATTCTTGAGGAAATAGTGGGCGAGATACTTGATGAATATGACATAGAAGTGATGAGTAGCGGTATACTGCCCAGGCCTAAACAATAACGATCATGAACCGTCAACAGTCTTATGCTCCGTTAAGAAAAACTATTTAGCTGGTCTCTTCCATGAGAAATCAGGAGACAGGTATCATGTGGCGGTTTATGGATGCAGATTTAAGAGATGGGGCGTACAGTGCTGCCCTGTTCCATTCCATCGGGCGCCATGTAGGCTCTGGCGACAGTGACGAAACCATACTTTTCTGGAGGGCCAAACGTCCAACTCTTTATGTGGGCTACCACCAGTATGTGGAAGATGAGGTCCATGAAGACTATTGCCAGGAGTATAATATTGACATCGTGCGCAGGATACTGGGGGGAGGATGCGGATACTGTGACCAGGACCAGGTGTTGTTCTCAGTCATAGGCACACAGGACGGGCTAATGCCTGGTAATGTCCAGGCTGCATACAATAAGGTGCTATCAGGCATGATGCTGGCGCTTGAAGCTTTTGGTCTGGAAGGTGAAGTGGACACGACACGAAATGGTGTCTTCGTCCAGGGGCGTAAAATATCAGGTAATGCCCAGGGGCGGTTCGATGGTGCTGTAATGGTCAATGGCAGTTTTTTGCTCGATTTTGATTTTGATACCATGGATCGTGTACTGAAACATCCTACCAGAAATCTGCGACCCGAAGTGAAGACTGCCAGGGAGGGAATGGTCACCCTGTCCGACCTGATGGAACTACCGCCAGTTGATATAATAAAACAGACACTGCGTTCAGGTTTTGAAGAGGCACTGGACATCGGTACTTATGAGGGGACGATATCGGGTGAGGAAGAACGGCTGGCTGTTGGGTTGACCCGGCAGTATGCATCATTGGAATGGACGTACCGGATGGATCAAAAGAGGGCAAAACGAAAAAAAGGATAATGAAGGTAGACCAATCATAACAATAATTGAGAAAGGAGAAAAGAGTATGGTACTGGAAGAATACCGAAAAGGCATTCACAAATCAAAGGGCGGAGTCATCCGTTCGTTTTTAAAAGTGGATGGAGGGACCATTACAGACATTACATTTTCAGGAGATTTTTTTATGTACCCTGAAGATGCGATCGATAGTATCGAAGAAAGATTGAAAGGCACGGCTGCTAACACTGATGCAGTCCTGCTGGCAGTGGAACAGGTGTATGAATCAGAGCATATCCAGTCCCCAGGCACCACTCCCGGGGATTTCACCCTTTCCATAATGCAGGCAATAGGAGGTGAGTAGATGGAACAGTGGAGATGTATTGATTTTGGCAAGGTGGATATCAGGGACATGATGGCCATCAACGAAGCTATACACCGCAGTGATGAGGGCAATACCCTGTTCTTCTGGGCGCCCACAAAATCCATCATTCTTGGTTATTTCCAGAAAGCAGCAGTGGAACTTGACCTTGAGAAGTGTAAAGATTATACCCTTGTCAGGCGCACCAGCGGCGGAGGTATTGCATTTTCAGATGACCTTGACAGGCAGATAAACTACGGTGTCGTAGGGACCATAGATGACGACAAGTTCCCGCTGGATATTGTGGAGTCATATAAGCAGATATGCGGTATGCTCATAGATACCCTGAAAGAGTACGGATTGAGTGCAGGTTTCCGTCCTATCAATGATGTGACTGTGGATAACAAGAAAATATCGGGTAATGCCATGACCCGGCGGGACAACAAGACCCTTCAGCACGGCACCCTGCTGCTTGACTTCGATATCAGGGAAATGCTGTGCATTTCCAATATTCCCAAGGAGAAGTACATGGATAAACAGATACAGTCAATTGAACAGGGTATGACATGGATGGATAGGGAACTGGGCTATCAATTGGACATTGATGAGGTCAAGGGGAATATCCGCAAGAACTTTGAGAGACGGTTCAGTGTTGATTTGACAGATTCCACATTGTCAGGGAAGGAAAAGGCCATGGTCAGGGAACTGCTGCCTAAATACTATTCAGACGAATGGACATACAAGCGATAAGGAGGAATTGGAGGTTAGAGAGTTCGACCTTGAACAGATAGTGCTCCCTCAATTACGGGAACGTATGGAGGGAGCAAGGACCCGCACTATCGCACGGTCCGGCAGACGGTTGAACTTCTATATCACATCCAACCTTTTCCCCTCTATTTCCATTACTGGCAGCCAGTGCAGTCTCCATTGTAAACACTGCGGCGGAAAACTGCTGGAGCGCCTCATACCCTGTACGACACCGGACGACCTGGTGTCTACTGCATTAGTGGCAGAGATGCAGGGGGCAAAAGGTATTCTCGTAACCGGTGGATGTGATCCAAAGGGCAGGGTACCTGTTCCTGCCATATCTGCTGCCATTGCGACCATCAAGGAACGTACAGACCTGAGAGTGATAGCGCATACAGGTTTCATAACGCCGGACGAAGCCGGACTGTTGCAGGATTCCGGTCTGGATGGTGCGGGTTTTGATGTCGTGGGCGATATGACGGTTGTTCGTGAGGTGTATGGTCTGGACCTTTCAGAGCAGGACTACATCTCAAGCCTGGATGCCCTCTCGGATGCAGGTATCATGTTATTCCCCCATGTTTGCGTAGGGTTGAATGCGGGCCGAGCAGGAGGTGAACTCCATGCCCTTGAGATGATAAGGGGACGCACGGTGAGCACTGTGGTGATAACCGGCCTGATGCCGATTGAAGGTACTCCCTTTTCAGGCGCTAAACCTGATCCCATGGACTTTGCAAGGGTGATAACAGCAGCAGTGGAATTGTTTCCTGATACGCCAATCACCCTGGGTTGCGCCCGCTCATCGGGCCGGGACCGTGAACTCATTGATTATCTGGCCATCGAAAGCGGAGTTGAGAATATTGCCATTCCCACCAGGTATGCTGTGGAATATGCAAAGCGCAATGGTTATTCGACTGATTACTACGGCACTTGTTGCGGCTTGCCGCCCAGTGACGATACCAGGATCGATACGCCTTTATATGATACCAGAGCGTCTGCGCCATTGTATGATACTGGTAACGCTTCAGCACTGCATGGAGGCGGGACATGAGCCTGGTCAGAGCATCACTGGGTACGCTGGCGGTACTGGGCATGGAACTGATGCTCATGGATGCGCCCCCCACCACTGCATACCTGCAGATATACACTGAGCAGCGCTGCCGGGCCAATTGCCTGTTCTGTTCCCAGGCTAAGGATTCGGAGGGTGAGTTGAAGCACATCGCCAGGGGCCAGTACATGCCTGCAGACCTGGAAGAAGTAGTGAGGCGGCTGGGAATCGCTTTTGAGAACGGTTACCTCCACAGGGCATGCATCCAGACGGCTATGTACCCTGGCATGTGGGAGGACACCCTGTACCTGATAGGGCGCATCAGGGAATCATGCAGCATTCCTATTTCATTATCCGTATTCCCTCTTGATACTGATAAATATCAAACACTGTCAGGGATGAGCGTGGACCAGCTGGTAATTCCCCTTGATGCTTCAACCCCGGAATTGTTCCACAGGATAAAAGGTAAGGAGGCAGGGGGTCCATTTACCTGGGACAGCCATCTGGACGGTCTTAAACGTGCAGCAGCTGTATTCCCGCATGTGGGCACTCATATTATCGTTGGCATGGGCGAGACCGACAAAGAAGTTGTGGAACTGGTGGGCAGGTTGCACGGGATGGGTATTCATACTGCCCTGTTTGCATATACCAGGCTTCCTGGAACAAGGAAGTTGGATGTTGTGGAAGCGGCGCCTGATATCGGACATTACCGCAGGGTACAGATTGCTTCATACCTGTTACGACATGACCTGGTGCGGCTGGATGACATAGAGTTCGAGGGTGGGGATCTCACTCATTTCGGAGTTGGTGGACATGAATTGGAATCAATAATAGAAAAGGGCGAGGCTTTCATGACTACGGGCTGTGCCAACTGCAACCGTCCCTATGCAACTGAAACCCACGACCCGGTGTACAATTATCCTGCTGCCCCGGGTGTCGGCGAGATAGATAAGATAAAACGGCAGATAAAGAAATAGATGCAGATGTAGATAGAGATGAAGGTGAAGATCGTAATTGAGGTGAATGGCGCGCATGAGTTTTGATATCTACAAAGTGCATCATCGCATTATGGATATGCAGGACATAAAACCCGGTCAGAAGGATGCTATGAAATCCGCTTTTGATGTACGCTTCCATAATTTTTCAAACAGGGTGCAATTTTTCCCGCAACCGTTCTTACCTGTATCGGTCACAGGTACACATTGTGACCTCAACTGCAAACATTGTTCAACCCACTATCTGGAGCACATGGCAGATGCCGCATCCAATGATCTGCAACATATCGCAGGTGACCTTGCCAGGCGTGGCGAAAACGGTATACTTCTCTCGGGAGGCAGTATGCACGACGGGTCAGTACCAACGTATGAACAGGGGGATGCCATCAGATCATTGAAGTCGGCCTTTGGCCTGAAGATAAGTGCCCATACCGGGCTGGTCAATAGAGAACAGGCATCATTTTTTCGGGAATATGGGCTGGACATGGCCCTTGTGGATGTGATAGGCAGTGAAAGTACCATTCATGACGTGTACGGGCTGGACAGGACACCTGAGGATTATGATACTACCCTTTCCTATCTTGCCGATGAGGGCATCCCACTGGCACCCCATATCATAGTGGGCCTCCATGGCGGTAAACTTGACCACGAGTTCAGGGCACTTGAGATGGTACGGCAGTATGACCCTGAAGTAGTGGTCATCGTTGTATTCATACCTACAGATGGCACAGATTATAGAACCGCCCAGAAACCTGACATCAATGACGTAGTTGAAGTGATGACCGCAGCCAGGGAGATGTTCCCGTCCACGCCTTTATCGCTCAGCTGCGTGCGTCCGGGCGGCAGGTATCGTTCACTACTTGATGAATGTGCGCTGCTCTGCGGGCTGGACAGGATTGCAGTACCCAGCAGGCACTGTTACCGCGCGGCAGGGGAGATGGGGCTGGACATCATGGAAGTGGATAGGATGTGCTGCTCGTACGGAGGCGCTTAGATGCCACAGACATCGTTAGAACCGGTAGCAGAGTCCAGGGGTGTTACTATCTTTGCACCAACGAGCGGCAAATTCTCGTTCATGAAAAGCCCGTTTGCCGCCCACACCACCTTAAGCGCCGTTGATATCTATCCGGGCGGGGCGTTCGGGGATATGGCGTTATCACCTGTGGAAGGTACCGTTATAGACATCAGGGAATATCTTACACCTACGCCGTTCAAGTCCCGGGACTTCAGGGAGTATATCACTGCTGTCAGGCAGGGGGGCAGCGTGGTCAAAATATTACATGTGAAACCTGCCGTAAAGGTAGGGGATACCATATCTGCCGGTGACCCACTGGGCACCCTGATACATAATGGGTATTTTTATTTCTGGAATGATCCACCCCTGCACGTTGAGGTCAGGCCGCAGGAAAATTATGTCCGTGCCAGTAATCATAATCCGCTAAAGTCATGTTTTGAATATTCCAGTAATGATACTTCACCTGAATCCACCATTCTATGCAGGGTGGTGTTTTCAGATGAGAGATTTGCGCTGCTTGAGGGTAGATATGAGGGACAGCAGGTAAAGGGATACAGGCTCGGAGGCTGCCTGCTGGATGGTCTGGTCCCGGTGGCACAGGTTGATGACATTGATTATTTCGGGCTTATCGGATTGCACCCGCCATGCTCTGTTATAAGGTCAGAGGGAAACCGGCACATGGTGTCAACTGACAAGGTAAAGGCCAGAGTGCAGACCAGTGTACAGGGCAAAGTGCAGACCAGGTCACAAGCAGGAGGACAAGTGGATTGCCTGGCACTCGCGTTCTCCCTATCACATTCTGTCCCTACAATTAAAGTGATACCAAAACGGTACGGCCAGAAACTTTTTAGTATGGGAGATGAAGTGATTATCAGATTATCAATATATGAGGATTGAAGAGGTGAAATTGCGAAATGCAGGTAGAAGATTTTGAATTCCCTGAAGATAGACTGTATCTGAAGAACCATGTATGGTTACTTGAGGGTGAATCATTGACCATTGGAATAACCCAGCTGGGCCAGAGCCTTTCCAAGGAGATCGTGCATATTGACCTGCCCGATGAGGGCGAGACTGTGCATGCCCATGACCTGCTTGTAGCCTATGAGACCATTAAGGCTGTAAGCCAGATATCCCTGCCTTTTGATTGTGTGGTTGAGATGGTGAATGATGTGCTCTGGGATAAGCCCAACCTGATAAATGATGACCCGTATACGGTCTGGATGGTCAAGGTCAGTGGAGAGCTTGACCGCAATGCTCTGATGGATGTTGAGACTGCATGCAATTACTACGGCAAACTGGTAAAGAAAGAACGTGAGAGGTATGCAGGTTACCGGGACTGATGAAGAGGGATTGAGAAAACAGATATACAAATATATGTGAAAGAAATAATGATAAGATACATTTGAGTGGATCGAAATGGTAGATATTGAAGGATATGAGATGCCTGATGAACTGTACTATACGAAAGACCATACCTGGGCCAGGGTAGAGGACGATGGTACGGTTATCGTAGGTATTGACGCGTATGGCGGCACAGCAGCGGGTGAGATCGAATTTATCGACCTGCCCCTGATAGATGATGAGTTTCATGCAGGAGAGGCCTTTGGTTCGATGGAGTCAGCCAAATGGGTAGGCGGGCTGATCATGCCCACATCAGGCAAAGTAATTGAGGTCAACTCGGATATTGAGGACAATCTGGAACAATTGGCAGATGACCCGTATGGTGAAGGCTGGATGATCAGGGTGGAACCTTCCAACCTTGAAACCGACCTGTCCGGGTTGTACCACGGCAATGCTCTGGTGGAATGGTTTACTAAGGATCTTGAAGAGAGGGGTTGAAATATCCTCTCTGTCATCAGGGATCTATAACAACATTTACGTATTTTCCCGACAAAACTACACTGATGCAGCCACAACCTGCTAATCTTTGTGAGAAGACAAACCGATACAGGGTCATGCTTGAAAGTGCCCTGGAAGATATCGATATCTCGATCGGGGAAAATTCCTACCTGGCTGGTGTGGCAGATGATTATCTCAATATGGCGCGGTCATATTTCAAGGACGGCGTACATTTTGTCAAAAACGAAGACCTGGTAAATGCCCTGGTCTGCTTCAGTTATGGTCATGCCTGGCTGGATGCAGGAGTGAGGTTGGGAGTATTTGCGGTAAGTAAAGACAAATTATTTGCCATATGATCATAGGGCAAAAAGTGATTGGAAACTATTAATTTGATAAATATGAAATAAAATAAATGTGAGGATAGATGTTGGATGTTGAATAATTACAGAGTAACTCTTGAAGCGGCCTGGCTGGTAAAGGATATCAATACTGTTGATGATGCCATGGGCGTGGCTGTAGCTGAAGCAGGAAAACGGCTGAATCCCGGACTGGAATATGTTGAGATAGAGGTGGGAAGCACACAATGTCCGGCTTGCAGGGAACCTTTTGACAGTGTGTTCATGGCTGCCAATACTGCATTGGTGGGTCTGGCATTGGAAATGAAGGTGTTTGATGCTGAAACAGAAGAGCATGCTGCAAGAATCGCGAAGTCGGTCATTGGAAAAGCCTTAAAGAATATCCCTCTCAATGTGGTAGAGGTATTAGAACTTGAATATTTAGAAGAGTAGTGCTGGTTCTGGGGTATTTGACTTGGATAAAACAATTTCGATAGTAGGTCATACTGCACTGGACCACCTGTTTGATGTGACAAATTTCCCGCAACCGAATGCCTCCGCCCCGATAAACGATTATAATATCTATTACGGGGGCGGTGCTGCAAACATTGCAGCCGGGATAGCCCGTCTTGGTGGCAGCAGCCAGTTGATCTCCCCGGTAGGAGGCGATTTCAAGGGGTCTGAGTACTGCCAGCACCTGGAAAGCCTGGGTGTGGATACCAGTCTTATGTTCGGGTTGGAGCAGGAAAAGACAGCATCAGCATTCATATATACTGATGTGGACCATAACCAGATAACGTATTTTTACTGGGGCGCGTCAAAGCATTTCCCTGAGCTGGAACCCCCCTACCTTGATTTTGTCCACCTTGCCACGGCCGACCCCGTATTCAACAGCCGGGCAGCAAAGCATGCGGATTTTGTGTCATTTGACCCCGGGCAGGACCTGGTGGTATATTCAAAGGAATGCCTGGAGACCATACTGTCACATACTGATATTCTGTTCACGAACCGCCATGAGATAGAGCGGCTGAGCCAGATGACGGGCTGCACCCGGGAAGAACTGGAAGAGGAAATAGGGGTAGTGGTGGTCACACTGGATAAGGATGGCAGTGAAATATACAGGGATGGCGAGCGTATATTCATTCCTGCCATTCAGGTTGAGGCATCAGATCCCACCGGTGCCGGAGATGCTCACCGTGCAGGTTTTTTGCTGGCATATACCAGGGGGTATCCCCTGGAAATATGCGGGCGGGTAGGGTCTACGACTGCATCCTTTGTTGTTGAGAAAGTGGGATGCCAGACAAACCTACCCACCTGGGAACAAATGCAGCAAAGGTTTAATAAATATTTCAAGGATTTTGAACTATGAGCTATAAAGGGAAATCCTGGACATTAACTTTACTGGCCATACTTATTCTGGTTTGCATAATCGCGGTGGTAACAGTTTTGGTGGTGTATTCCGGGCAACCGGGTACACATAATGGATCATATCTTAAGGTGGATAGCCAGCAGGCTGTGGAAATTGTAACCCAGGATTCGGTTGCTCAACAATATTTATCTGAAAATTTCAAAAGACCTGAATGGCGGGTAGTGAAAACTACATTGGTAAATGACTCATCACATGATTTGAACGGTAGCATAATACAGGAAGATGAGCCTTACTGGAAGGTCGAAATGATGGAGCGGACATGTTCCTGCAGTACGGTAAAGGACCTGTTTGTGGTTGAAGGCCATGTCTCCACCCAAACCGGTGAATTAATGAACCTGACAACCGCTCAGGTGATAGAGAGCCAGTATGACAAACAAACCTGCACATCCACAATATGCCATTAGCAGCCTGGCTATTATCATTGTAGTATTGTTCCTGATTTTATTCATAGTCCCCTCAACCGGGCAGCCCGACATAATTGAAATTGAGTATTTTTATGAGGATGGCTGCTCCAAATGTGCCCGGACTTCTCCGGTCCTGAATGTAGTCTCTGCCCGGTACACGAATCTAACCGTGTACGAATATGAGATTTTAACAGAATATGACGGAGTCGCAGGCTATGACCGCATGAAGGTTTACGGAGTATACATTGTACCGGCTATTGTTATCAACCGCCGGACGCTCATAACATACTCTGATTACGATGGCAATACAAGTCTGCTGGAAGCATTGCTGGTGGATGGTATTGAGAATGCTCCTCCCTTGATAGATAACGGTTCATCACAGCCTGGTGATGGATATGGTCCGCTGCCTGAACTTTCTCTGATGGTGGTGCTAATTGCTGGCCTGCTTGCGGGCCTCAATCCGTGCCTGCTTGCAGTAATGGCATTTATGGCATCTATCACGTTATCTTCAAAGGGTAACCGCCGTGACCTGCTGAAAATCGTAGTGGGATTCTGTGCAGGTATCTTTGCGGTTTACATGGTAGTGGGTATGGGGCTGCTTAGTTTAGTGAAACAGCATCCTGAGATACAGGAAAGTATAACACTGGTCTTGTTAATACTTATTGGACTTTTGGGGTTGTGGCATTTTTATGATGCATATTACATGAGAGTTCATAACAGGTCTTCTTTAAAGACCCCCCGTTCATTCTCGAAGTTAGCAAGGGGGGTTAGCGGTAAGAATACGCTGGTACTATCTATCCTTGCAGGAGGGCTGTTCTCAATGATAAAAGCGCCCTGTGTTGGAGCGGTATATTTTGCCATACTGGATATGTTGATAGGCAGGGGGGAAATTGCCGGGGGCGCGGTGTATCTGGCAGTCTATAATCTGGGTGTGGTATTGCCGGTACTGGCACTGGGTATATTGCTGGCCTTCGGGCTCAGTCCTGAGCGAGTAGATGAGTTGAGGGAGAGAAGGCGTATCGAGATACGGCTGGTGACCGGGGCAGTGTTGTTGTTGATTGTACTGCTGATGTACCTGAACATCATTTAAGCTTCAGGTCAGGGCAGGATTAAATTATATTACGGCAAATATTTTTATACTTTAAATGCAATTATGGTGTAATCGTGTTGTATAGGTCCTTGCGTGAGTAATTGACAGAGTCTATCGATGATCGACAAGACAACCCCAACACGGAATATCGCGATATTGCCTGGCACAGAGGGTTACTGGAGTAGACAACGGAATCGACCAGTGGGTGAAGCTCCGGAGTTAGTGCGTCAGGCAACAGCACACTTCCTCTTATAGCGAGCTGTGAGATTTTGCATATTGCATATTGCATAAACGTGTTCATTTGATATTGGGGTACAGGTTATTATAATACCTTGACATCCTCTGCTTCTTCCACTACAATCTCTTTCTCATCTTCGTATTCATCAAGGATACCTGTGATTTCCACGGTATCTGCTACATTGACGGATTTATTGACCGCTGATGCGCCATTGTTCCTGTTAACGAACACCTTGACAATAGTACTCTCGCTATCAATGGTCAAAATAAGGTGGTTCCCCGTGAAAGTACCCCTTTTATCTACCACCTGGCCATGCAGTATAACTCTATCACCTACATTTGAGCTCTCAGAATATTCAGATGGGGTCGTGTCGCCTGCAATGAAACCAAAATACGCGATAATTATCACGAGCAGGGCCATGACCATCAGGATGACGGTTATCTTTTCATCTTTGTGCATAATGAAATGTGCCCCCGCTGGCTATGTATCCCGAAGGATGGACCGGACGGTTATTTCCAGAATAATGGTCTTACCTGTATAGGGGTAGTTGAAATCCACAAGGATGTGGGTATCATTGACCTGGACAACCCTGCCTTTCATATAGGGGTCAGGTATCAATAGACCGGTATAATTGCTTAAGGTCGCCTCATTCAATACAATTTGTGACCCTACACTTGGGACCCCTCTGGAAAATAACTGAGCCTCTGACAAGGGGATGTGGACGAAAAGTTCTTCCATCGGCATTCCTGCCCCCTTCTCAGGGGGGATTGTGATGGTCTTTGTCACTCCAATAACCATCCCGATCATTCCTTCGTTAAGTCCCGGGTAAACATGCTCATCACCCACGGTGAACGTATATGGCTGGTAGATGTTGCCCAGGACATACAACTCTTCTTCTTTCGCCGTGTTGATATCAGTAGTCATTACCACAGTGTTGTTTTCGTCTTCGAGCCAACCTGTAAAGTCAATGGTTACCGTATCTCCCTGATGTACCGTTGTCTCCTCATCCCGGGTTTCTTGCCGGGTGCATCCGCTTGAAAACATTAGAACCATGATTATCAGACACACCAAAATTTTGTTCATCATATCAAAACCTGACCATTATGCTACATTGAATAAACATTAACAGGGAATTATCCTTATTCCACGACACTTCCCTTCGATGCCGTACCAACCGATCTCTGGTATCGTACAAGGTAGCCGTTCTTTACTTTGGATTCTGGTTCGGTCCATCTCGACCTTCGCTCTTCAAGCACAGCAGGCGGTACATCTATGTTCAATAACCTGTTGGGGATGTCTATCTGTATAGTATCGCCTTCCTGAACAAGTGCAATTGGCCCGCCATCAGCAGCTTCCGGTGTCACGTGCCCTATACAGGGCCCCCGGGTGCCACCTGAGAACCTGCCGTCTGTGATGAGGGCGACCGATTCGATCAGTCCCATCCCGGCTATTGCTGAAGTGGGTGAGAGCATCTCCCTCATGCCCGGCCCGCCCTTTGGACCCTCATAGCGTATGACAACCACATCGCCAGCTTTTATCTTACCATCCATTATAGCATGCATGGACGCTTCTTCACTATCGAACACTCGTGCCGGGCCGGAATGAACCATCATATTCGGATGTACGGCGGACTGTTTGATGACCGACCCTTCAGGGGCCAGGCTGCCTTTCAGTATTGCAATTCCGCCTTCCGGATGCGCGGGGTTGTCCAGTGTCCTGATGATAGTAGCATTGGTTTTTGGATTTACGACCACGAAATTGGCCAGGTTCTGGCCCCATGTCTTGCCGGTTATGGTCATGGCATCAAGGTCGAGCATATCACCCAGGCGCTGCATGACAGCGGGGATGCCGCCTGCCCGTTCCAGGTCAAGCAGGAAATGGCTGCCGCCCGGTCTCAGGTTGGTGAGGTGCGGTGTGGTCCGGCTCATCTCATCGAACCGCTCAAGCAGCAGTTCAAGGCCGAACTCCCTGGCTATGGCAGGCAGGTGCAGGGCCGTGTTGGTACTGCCTCCGATTGCCATGTCGACTTTGATAGCATTTTCAAAGGCCTGTTTCGTCACTATCTGTCGTGCTGTTATGCCTTTTTCTACAAGTTCCATTATCTTCATACCGGTTTCTTTTGCCAGCCTGAACTTCTTTGCATCCACAGCATGAGCTGTCCCGCAACCAGGCAGGCTCATACCCAATGCTTCGGTAACACAGGCCATGGTGTTTGCAGTGAACAGACCGGCACATGAACCTGCACCGCAGCATGAATAATCTTCCAGTATCTTGAGTTTTTCATCTGTGATATTGTTGTTCTGCCGCTGTCCCACACCTTCAAAAACCGATATCAGGTCACGGTTCTCATCATCCACAAATCCGGGTAGCATTGGGCCGCCAGTAACAACGGCTGTCGGGATGTCAAGCCGTCCTGCAGCCATCAGGTGTCCCGGAACGATCTTGTCGCAGGTGGGTATCATTACCATGCCGTCGAAGCGGTGTGCCTGTACCATCAGTTCGATAGTGTCTGCTATGAGTTCCCTGCTGGGCAGTGAGTATTTCATTCCTTCATGTCCCATGGCTATGCCGTCGCAGATACCTATTGTTGAAAATTCAAAGGGCACGCCCCCGGCCAGCCTGATACCGGCTTTAACGGCCTCTGCCATCTTATCCAGGTGGATATGACCGGGTATCACTTCGTTCCAGGAATTGACCACGCCGATGAACGGGCGGTCCATTTCGTAGTCAGTCAGTCCCACAGCCTTGAGCAGGGAGCGGTGTGGGGCTCGCTCCAGTCCTTTTTTAACTTCATCACTTCTGAGTGTCATATTATGTCTCCATGATTTGCGAATCAAGTTTTAATGATTACAAATATATTTGAACATATATTACGGAGGTTATTTATACTGTATTCGATGAAATGGTAATTTGTGAATGTTGTATTAAATGTACTGGCATTTTATATTGGATTTTCGAACAAAGTTAAAATTTATTAATATGGGTGTTATTAATAATGCCAATCCCGTTAAAACGATGGCATATGGAGAGTTACTTCGAGCAATTTGCTTGTGTGGTCCAAATTGGAATGTGATGAAGGATGTTTTAATGACCTCATGAATAAGATGGAATTAAGGAATGCTATGGTTGTGTGCTATTGAGTCGGGAAAAATCTAAAAAAGAAACTAGAAACGGAAAAAATTCAAATATTAAGGATGTGAATCATATTTTTTCATTCTTTAAGACGATTGACTTTTTCCTACCTGTAATTTTCATACTGTCATTCATTAATCCGCTTAAATCAGCAACATCTCAATATTATCTTCTTTCATACGAGGATGATATTGCCTGGATTTATTGGGTAAGCCAGCATGTAAATCAACCATTGACATTATTGTCTGATGCTACGGGAACTGGATATCGCCCCATCATAAACCTGTTATTTGCCTTTGGCTATTCATTATGGGGTGCCAACGAGGTTTATTATTATCTACTCAATGGAATAATTTTTGCAGGGTCTATGGTGTTTTTATACAGTTTGATAAAATTATTATCAGATAGGACATCTGGGTTAATTGCTGTCCTTTTATATCTCTTTTTAGATTCTACTTTTCTTCTTGTATGGAAAATCAATTTCCTCACTACTATAGGTGAAATCTTCTTTATCACGTCCAGTCTCTACTTTTTCATACTATTCTTTGAGAAAAATGATATTCGGAATTTATTCATTGCACTTCCATTGGCTTTAATGGCATTTTTTTCAAAAGAACCCAGTATATTAATAATTCCGGCAGTAAACTTACTATATCTATTCCATAAATGGAATTCATTACAAATTGAAAGGAAAATAAAAATTGGGATAGTCTTTTTCAATGTAATTCCAATTATGTCGTTGGTTTTTGCCTTTTTATTCTTTTCTGTCGATGTCGGGCAATCAAAAACAACTCCTCTGCTTGAATTATTTCAATCGCGTTTACAGTTTTATATGGAACATGAACTTCGAGGTCAATTAAAAAACCCATTTATTGTCCTATTGGCATGCATAGGTACATTTTATTTCCATAATTTTGGAAAAAATACATACAGAAAAATGTCAATTGTTTCTATAAAAAACATTGTTGCTATACTATTCATGGCAAGTGCTTTTTTTGCTTCTATATATCTAGAAATATATTCATTGCTGGGTTTAATAATTATTTCATTGTTGCTGGTAATGGCTTTCTTTTTTGGGGACATAAATCAACGAATAGGTATCATGTGGTTTGGAGTAGGCATTTTCCCCCTCCTTATCACCGGGTTAAGGGAACAAGCAACATATTTAGCTGAACCTAATTTAGGAATGTGTTTATTTATCGGGGTAACTTTATCAAAGTATTTATCATATATAAAATCAGAGATTGTTCATCCACAAGACCCAAAAGTAAAAAAAACAGCATCGTACTCGAGAACTAACAAATTAACAGTAATATTTATAATCATAATTTTATTAAATATATTACTCCAGATTTCATTGGTTCCGGCACAATTGGAAACCACTAGTTCTTATCAGAAGGAATTAGGGAACAAGCAGACAAGCTTCAAAGAACTAGTTGAATATTTATTATCATTTGCTCCTGAAAATGCAATAATTTATTACATATCAGTCAATCAACGTGAAAAGGTGGGAGTCGGGCAGATTGATTCATCAGACTTCCATGAATTACTTTGCCTTAAAGGGCGTTGCGATATATCTGTAAAATCATTAGATCGACTAGACATAAATAACACCAATCCAGACAGCCATGAATATATCGCCCTTTTGAGTAATCAAGACGTCTCTATTTTCATCAATGAATATTCCCAGTTGGACGACAGAGGATTATTCACTTCTCAGCATGTATTTAAGAATGGTAATCGAGTTTCAATTATATTGGAAATTTGAATGCGAATTTTTACGTTCAATTTGGCCTATTTACCTTAAAATATCATGCTGTGAATAGTCGGATTTTTACATTTGATATCAAAAGTAGGAACATTCATTGATATTTACAGCCTCCTAAAACCACTGGTCAAGTGTCTGTTGTCCTGCATCAGAAGCCTCTATCAACCGGTTCACGGCCCCCTTCACCCTTACCTCTGAAAAATCATGTTTACGGCAGAGAAAATCAGTTATTTCCGCCTCCTTCG
>JAHYIS010000022.1 GCA_019429385.1 ANME-2 cluster archaeon
TCAGGACAAACCTGTTAAAGAAAATAACGATCGACCCCGATGCCTATGCAGACGATTCGGACATGCTCTTCAAGGTGATCAGATCGGGCTATCGTGTGGTGTACGAACCAAAAGCCATTGTATATGAACGTGTCCCATTGAGTGTAAAAGGTCGTATTATCCAGAAGATGAAACGGATAAACGGATTGAGAAGAGTATACAGTAAGAATCTCGATATGCTTGGAAAAGGACGATTTGGAAGAATCATCTATCCATACGCTCTTCTGACACATATCGTCTCTCCAGTGATAGTTCTATTACTAACTGTTCTTTATCCAATGGTCGCCATACAAAACCCTGCATACCTGGTATTTCTGGTATTTTTCATCCTGCCTAAAATGGGTGAAACCGTCCGATCCTTCGTGATTACCCAGCTCATCATGAACTTTTCATCCTTCATCCCAACATCTGGCTCATGGGAAGCAGTTGAAGATGTAAGATACAACATAAACCAGGATATTTAATGATGTCATAATATTCAGGACTGCACAAAAAACGAAACTATTCAAAACATTTATTTACATTTCTATTATACTATGATGTTATTATAATTATATCTTCTTTGATTTAAATGTGAGGAATAACAATTGACTGAAAAATCAGATGACATGCCCGATCCAAAGCCTGAAAAAGCTCCAATAATTTCTTCGCTGAAAAATATGTTTTCAATTTACACTCCCTTTGTCATATTTATTTTTGCCCTTGCTTTGTACATACGCACAGTGCTCCCATATGATGCCGTATTCAGGGGAGGCATAGTAGGATTTGCCGCCGATGATGCCGTATTCCATATGCGTCTTGTTGAGAACCTTCTTAAGAATTTTCCACATAGGATCTGGTTTGAAACATTCACATTATACCCGTATGGCCAAAGCATCCACTTCGGCCCACTCTGGACATACATGATCGCTATCACTTCATTGATTTTGGGGGCAGGTTCCCCCAGTCTGGATTTGACACGAATGGTTGGTGCATATTTCCCCGGTATATTCGGCGCATTATTGGTATTTCCAGTGTATTTCATGGGAAGGGAGGTATTTGACAGGCGTGTGGGTCTGCTGGCGGCTTTCATGATTGCTGTTATGCCTGGTCAGATATTGTCTCGTTCCATAATGGGGTTTACTGACCACCATGCAGGTGAAGTGTTTTTCAGTACGTTATATTTGATGTTTTTAATTATGGCAATTAATTCGGTCAAGGGAATGGATATATCGGTTTTTGATATTCTTGAAAAAAATTGGGCCAAAATTAAGCATCCAGCTATTATTTCCATAATATCTGGAGTAGCTTTTAGCTTATACATGTTACAGTGGTCTAATGGTGTTTTCTTCGGTGGTATTGTTGCTATTTTCATTGTCCTGCAGTTTATAATATATCATATGAAGAACCAATCTAGCGAAGGATTATCTTTTGTTAGTTTTATCTCTTTTTTGTCTGCCTTTCCTTTAATTTTGTTTTTCGTTGACCCGATGAATTCATTCTCAGCCCACCGTTACTCCTACCTCCACATCCTTATCACCCTGGGCAGCGCCATATTCTTCCTGATTCTGGGCCTACTATCCATAAAAATGCGGGAAAAGAACATTGAGAGAATCTACTACCCCCTCACCATTGTTGGCATATACGCCACCGGTCTGGTCATAGCCAAGCTCTTCATTCCCAGCGTATTCTCAAGTTTTGCCACATTCTTCACCATCTTCCAGCCCCGCGAGGGCGGCGGCCTCACCATCGCCGAAGCCTCCCCCCCGCGCCCTGAAATGATATTCGGATATGCTGGTTACCCCAACAATTTCGGCAACTACCCCGGCATCTTTGATTTCGTATCAACCTATTATATCGCCCTGCTTGCTATGGTTGTCATCGGGGCCATACTCATCTTCCGCAAGTGGGAACCTGAAAAAGCCATGTTCCTTATATGGTGTTTCATAATGTTTGCCCTCACAACCGGCCAGAACCGCTGGTTCTACTACTATTCAGTCAATGTGGCCATACTATCATCCTTCATAGGCATAGGACTTCTCGACATTGCAGGCTTCAAAGACCTATCTCTAAAATTAAAAACCCGGGTCTCGACCCCCAGCGACCTGCAGGAATTCATAACATCAGACCTGTCCCGTCATCTGCTATCCGCTCTCATTGTCGCAGTCGTGATCATGCTGGTATTCCTGCCCAACTTCAACGTAGCATCCCGTTCCACAGCCGGCGGAGCAACCAGTTCAGACTACTACCAGTGGTACGAATCCATGAACTGGATGCGCTACAACACCCCGGACCCCGGCCTTGACTTCGATGCTGTATATGACCGTCCACCAGCAGGTGAGACGTTCCCGTATCCGGACACCGCCTACGGAGTCATGTCCTGGTGGGACTACGGCCATGTCATCACCTACTTCGGTCACCGCATACCCAACGCCAACCCTTTCCAGGCAGGTATTGGCGGCGGCCCCTCCCACGCCCCGGGTGCATCTACATTCTTTACTGCCCAGTCAGAGGAAGATGCCGATGAAGTATTATGGAACCTTGGTATCAATGACAAACCGGGTTCACGCTACATTGTGAGTAACGCATACATGGCCTATGCCATTAATGATGTCATGGGTATATGGGACGGGAAGGACTGGAGCGATTTCAGGACGTATGCCGTGATTTCAGGTCAGCAACAACTCGTTTACAAACAATACTGGTACACCAGCATGGAAGGTCGTCTGCATATCTTTGACGGTGACGGACTGAAACATTACCGTCTCGTGCATGAATCACTGGCCAATCCTTATGCCAGCGGTGGCAATATGGAACAGAGCTGCAAGGCACAATATAATATGCTCTATAGTGGAAATCTTAAAATCGAGAACACCGGTTTTGTCAAGATATTCGAATTTGTTGAGGGAGCTACCATTACTGGTAGTGCACCTGATAATGCTATTGTAACTTTATCGAATGATATTATGACCAATCAGGGACGTTTATTCACCTATACCCAGACAACCACAGTTCAAAACGGTACATTCAGCTTTGAAGTACCTTATTCCACACTTGGCCCCGTTTCAGGCCAGACTAATTTCGACACCAGACCTATCGGCCCCTATACGCTCACGGTGGATACCATATCGAAGACAGTGGACGTGGCTGAACAGGATGTATTGAACGGGGGAACGCTCACGGTTAATATGATGGAATGACAGGTCAGATGATATAATGGAGTGAACAACTATGAAACACACAATATTACTCATATTGATATTGGTAAGTATATTCACTACCATCGGGTGCACTTACACGAACATCCCCGAACCCACAGAAACAGCCACTGAAACGCCTACCGCAACACCTACAACTTCACCAACAGCCACTCCAGTATCCACTCCAAGAAATGGCCTTACAGAAGTGACCATGGAAGGTAATGCATTCGTCCCTGAAACGATTACCATTCCAATGAAAGGTGTGGTGAAATGGACCAATATGGACTCCACGCCGCATAAAATAACGATCATAGGCATGGTCACAGACGATCTGGGTGAAGGTGATTCATTCATATGGACCTTTAATCAAATAGGAATATATGAATATTCATACAAATATCATCCAAATATGAAAGGTACCGTTATCGTTCAATGAATAGTCTTCATTAATGTTGAGTGAAAACATCTCCTGCAGTATGATGGTATGAAAAAAACCATTTCACACCTGGACATTGAATCTGCCTGGAAGATTTTGCTTATCTGGTTCGGCCTGGTTATCCTGGCTTTAAGCCTAGCCGGAGAATGGAGAGTAGTGGCCTTTGGTGTAACCTCGGCCTCATATTCGGTGGGCTAGCGTATCGTTTTCGCCATCTTGTTGTCCCGTATTTTGAGCGGATAGGATTATATAATTATAAAGGATTCCTGCTGTTATCCATTATTGTAACCGTTACCGAGGAGACATATTGCTACCTGCTGGGAAATAAAATTGCATACCCTGTTCTCTGGATAGACCTTGTACTGGTCACTGGCCTGTGGACAGTGTGGTTCGGTACCTGGTATTTGTATCTGTCAAAGAAATATGCTTCTACTGAAAAAGAAGCATTGATGACCGCTGCTTCTACAGGTGTATTGTAAGAATACATCGGAACCGGTTATTTCCTGCAAAATCCTCTCGGCGTTGTGCTGGCATTTCCCCTGGGAGTTGTTGTTTATGCGGCCATTTTTATCCTTCCCATGCAATTGATACAATTCACTGGTACCAATAATTCAAGAGTGAAATATCCAGCAGGTATTATCCTGCCTTTCATTTTGACGATTCCTGCAGCTGTTCTTATATATGTGCTGTTTTTAACCGCAGGTTATCCCCTTGAGTGATGATTCGTGGTTATTAATACAAGCCCGAATTCTTATCTCATGTGAACACAATTTCATTCATCTATGTGGCTGGACGCACTGTACTATGCTATTGAATACCTCCTCAGAATCATTCCCCCCACTGTGCTGGGTATCTTTATCATGGAATGGCTTGTGGAGATGGGACTCGTGGCCAGGCTGGGATTTGTTACTGCACCGTTTATGCGGTTCGCCCACTTAAGGGAAGACATCGGTGTGAGTTTCCTGGCATCTTTTGGTTCGCCCACAGCAGGCAATTCCATGGTGGCGCAGATGTACAATAAGGGGATAATTGACAGGCGTGAGACCATTTTAGCATCGCTCATCAATTCGTTCCCGTCCACCATTGTAATATTGCGTAACATGCTGCCCGTTATTGTAATCCTGCTGGGCACAACCGGTCTGATATACCTGGGTGTGGTGGTGTTCGTGGGATTGTTGAGGACAGTATTAACGCTGGTAGTGGGTCGGTTTTTGCTTGAACCAAAGGAAGCATGTAACGTTGATTGCTATCCTCAGAAGGGAAGTGGGGTCCGGGCTGGGTTCAGGAATGCTGCAAGGGCATCAGCCAGGCCGTTAAAACGGATAATAATCACTATGACCGTTGTGTCGATTGTGGTGTTCCAGCTTATTGATATGGGATTCTTTGATACCGTTTCAGTATACCTGAACAGTTCATTCATTACCAGATATGTCCCGGTCGACGGATTGCCAATAATAGCAGGATGGTTTGCCAGTAATATTGCAGCGTATACTATTGCAGGTAACTTATTGACAACGGGTATGTTGTCTTCAAAAGATATTGTTATTACACTTCTTATAGGAAGGATGTTATCAAGTATTGTCAGGATGAGGTCTTCGCTGCCGTTTTACGTGGGAATTTTTAAGTCAGATCTGGGCGTGCCGATTATGCTCATATCGTTGATCATGCAGGATGGTATTATGCTTGTGATCACCGTTGTTCTGGTTCTGTTTTGGTAGGATAAAAGAGAAGTAATACCATATCATTAACCTCCTCTTTAATGTAAGTCCTTATCATTGCTTCAGGGTTATACCTCAAGACAGGGATAACACTACGTGTATCCATTTCGTGTTTTCGGAATTTAATTCAAGAACTACCGTTGAAATACTCTGATATTTCGGTGAGACCTATTTCACATTACCTGCGTGCAGTCCGCATTCTTTCTTGGTGGCTTCTTCCCACCACCACCTGCCATCCCGCTCATGCTGGCCTGGAAGGACCTGTCTGGTACAGGGTTCGCATCCGATACTGGTAAATCCCTGTTCATGCAGTTCATTATAGGGGACATCGTTGGCCCTGATATAGTCCCATACCTGTTTTGAGGTCCAGTTTGCAATGGGGTTGAACTTGACAAGTTGGTGGTCAGCACTGCCGAATGTCGGGTCGTCCTGTATCACGGGTACGTGGGTCCTGGTATTCGGGCTCTGGTCCTTGCGCTGTCCGGTAATCCAGGAATCCAGTTGAGAAAGTGCCCGCCTCAGGGGGTCCACTTTGCGCGCCTGGCAGCATTCCTGGTGGCCGTCGCGGTAGAATGAGAACAGTCCTTTTTCCTTGACCAGTTTTTCGGTTCTGTCCCTGTTGGCAAAGAATATCTCGATATTGATGCCGTAATGTTCACGCACTTTCTCGATGAACCTGTACGTTTGCGGGTGGAGCCGCCCGGTATCCAGGCTGAACACCCTCACATTATCACTGAGTTTTGCTGCCATGTCAACCAGTACCACATCCTCTGCACCGCTAAATGAGATAGCTGCATTATTTCCAAAGGTATCCAGTGCTAATTTCAGGATGTCCTGGGGTGAGCGGTGCTCGTATTCGGCTGCAAGTCTTTCAATTTCTGCTGTTTCCATTGTCATTTATTCACCTTTTTTGAATGAGCATCCTGTAATGGGTGTCACATTTTTCCAGTTTGATTATGCGGTTCCCGTCTTCCTTTACACTGCGAGAGACGTTCCTGACAGGTTCCCCCGCTTCAAGGGTGACTTCCAGTATCTCTCCCGGCAGCATGTCCTTCAGTTCGAACTTTGTCCGTACCATGTTCATAGGACAGACCTCGCCGCAGGTATCTATTGACCTTGAGGGGACCATATCCGGATTCATAGTACAGCCTTCCTGAATGGTTCAATGCCCACACGAGTTACTGTATCGCCAATGCGTTCGCCTTTTTGGGCATTGTCTTTAAAGAACCGGATGGTCTTATCAAGTATCTCAAAGAGCTGCACTTCATCCACCAGTTCAACGAATGCGGTGCCCAGTTGAGGGAACCGTCCTATTTTGCCGCCAATGAGCAGAGTATACCCTGTCTTTTCGATAATCCATGCGTCGGTGGGACAGGATGAGATACAATCACCGCAGAGGTCGCATTTCTCGCGGTCGAATGTTACGACACCGTCCTCGACAATGATGGCATCCTTGCGGCATATCTCCTGGCACAGGCCGCAGCCAATGCATTCCTCTTCGAGCCATTTAGGCTCCACACCGCCGATGGCCCCGAAATCGTTCTCCTGGGGTTTGGCGCAGGAAGCCGGGCATCCTGTGATGCTTATCTTGAACTTATGGGGAACTCCGGCAGCAAAATATTTCTCATCGATCTTCTGTGCCAGGTCCTGCGGGTTGACCAGGCCCCGCGGGCAAACGGTATTGCCCTGGCAGGCCATGATACCCCGTATGCGGGGTCCGCAGGTACCTTTGCGCAGGTTGGCATCTGCCATGTCTTTCCTGACTGATTCCACATCATCTGCGTGTATGAACGGGATCTCAATACCCTGCCTGGTGGTCAGGTGTATATGCCCGTCCCCGTATTTTTCTGCTGCATCTGCCAGCGCCCTGAGCTGGTCGGCTTCGATACGGCCGCCCACTACCCTCAGGCGGAAGGCGAACTGGTTTGGCTGGCGCTGCCGCATGAAACCGCCTGATTTAAGAGATTCATAATCTATAGTTCGTTGTGTCATTGTAATCTGCTACTTTTCCTTTGTTGTAGTTAAATATACATGCTTGATGTGGCAAATGTTGCTCCATTATTACAAATGGGTAAATATGGCCGTATTCTCTATTCCTTTATAATAAATGCATAATCTACAGACAGGAAAATATGTATGATAATTGTTTCCAATTGTTATATAAATATTGAAATGGAGTAAAGAACTACAAATGTCTTTGATACTATTATTGGCTGCCTATGCTGCTGCTGTTTTCATGGGATTGAACATTGGCGGGAACAATGCCGCAGCATCTATGGGTGCTGCCTACGGGGCTAAGGCACGGACCAGGCAACAGGCAGTGATACTCATTGCGATATTTGCTTTCCTGGGTGCGGTATTGAGCGGAGGCGAGGTCATCAAGACCCTGGGTAACGGTATTGTACCCAGCGGGAACATTACGGTTGTCTATGCTATCGTTGCCATTTCGGCTGCAGGTATCAGCATGTTCATAGCGAATATGCTTAAAGTCCCCATTTCCACCAGCCAGGCTGCCGTAGGCGCGGTTGCAGGTTTGGGTATTTACGTGGGGATGCTGGATATGAATGTCCTGACGAGGATAGTATCCTGGTGGGTTGTCACTCCCCTCGTGGCTTTTTTCCTGGCTTTTATCATGGGAAAATATTTTCACCCGGTTATTCTTTTATGGATCGTTGACCATAAATCAGAAGCTACAATACGAAAAATCATCGGGTTACTGCTTACTATTTCCGGATGCTACGTGGCATATTCGGCAGGCGCCAACAATGCCGCAAATGCTGTGGGCCCTCTGGTCGGCGCAGGGTTCATGGATTCTGGCACCGGAGCTGTCATAGGCGGTCTGACCATCGGTGTAGGAGCGATATTGCTCGGGTCGAGGGTCCTTGAAACGGTGGGAAATGGGATTACTGAACTCTGCGCGATAAGGGCGGTATTTGTTGAGTTCGTTGCAGCTGTCTTAGTCCATGCAGCCTCTATTATGGGAATCCCTGTTTCACTGGGTGAGATTGTCACGGCGGCAATAATCGGGATAGGGTGTGCCAATGAAGGACTGCTGACAGCAAGGAATGAAACAGTACAGAAGATAGTCACTATGTGGTTTGTGTCTCCACTGGCAGCCGGGGTGATTACGTATGGAGCATTGGTGGTAATTGGGTAAGCATGTCTGATGCTGATGTGGTGGTTTTTTGGAGGGAAATATGGTAACTGCTTTACCATTGAACCTGCCTTGTAACGGTTTGCTAAATTGTGGATTATTGAATGGTTTATGAACCGCCCTCTATAATGTCCCTTAAACCTCCTCAATATCGTTCGAAGTTTCAGGATCACTCATAATCTCGAAAGTGTCTCTTGCTGGTACAATCTCATCATCCAGTTTTTCAAGCGTCCCTAATAATAAATCCTAATAAATGCACTTTCAATAAATACGTTTATGCAATAACGGTATCAGGAAGTGTTAAATATTATCAAATTAACAACATAAGTCACGATTCGTAAATTTTAGGCAAAAACCTGGATCAATATTCATTTACAAATATCGACAAAATAAAGGAGTCCTGAAAAATAAATTATTCGAAATTACACTAGTATTTTGAGATGGTAAATGCTATAATCGGTTTTGTTATTTTACTAATGTTATCATATATATTATGGTTCATGGTGACGAAAAAGGATATTGTAAAAAGCATATTGTTCCTGAAAGGAGACAAATTTAAAACTCCTACCATAATAATCTCAATTGGAATCCTATTGTTTGTTATAAGGGAATCCTATAAAGCGATTTATCTATTCGGTTTTACTATTTCTGAATTGTTCGTGGAATTATTGGAATTAGGAACAATACTATTCATTTTTATTGGTATCTTTATGGTTTTCAGTCTCTTTTTTAAGAGGAAAATCAAATGATTATCCGAATAAAGACAATTTTCAACTCATTTTTGTATACAGTTTTACTTTAAAAGGTAACAGTTCATCCAATGATATCAAAACCATTGTTCTTTTTATGTTCGGTATGTTGTACTTCCTGAGAATTGCCAAAATAAAAACACATGGTGATCAATTTAGATAGACCTGATAAATTCCAGCAAAAGCCCGCGCAGCTCGTCCAGATCATCATAATCCTGCACCACAATCCCCCTATTCCCCAGTACCATAGCAGACACTTTAGCACCCCGTTCATACACACAGAGCACAGGTTTCTTCAGACCCACAGCATGGCATATCTCATACCCCACACCCACCGAAGGCACGCTCACCTCTGCCACCAGGCAGTCACACTGCTCGATGCCGTCCATATCCCGCTGAAAAATCTCATCTTCGGTCATGTTTTTCTCTTCCGCAAACACGTTTTCTTTAGCTACATGCTCACTTAATACTTCCATTCCCTCACCTATCATCACATCAGCCATGAACCGATAGGTTTCAACCAACCTGCGCCCCCCACGTATAGCACCGGACAGGAACACCCGACCCATCACAGAACCCCCCTGAAATAATGGCCAGATGTCAAACCGCTGGTAAACAGCTGCTTCACCTGTGCCAGATACTCGCTACCATTGAACTGCTCCCCCGTAACCAAGCAGGAATCAAGGGCCTGCCTGTAGAGTCCGGTAATCTCGCCCACCTGCGTATTATTGTATCGCATCCCGTCGATCCGCAATAACGAAACACCCGCATCCAGCACACCCGGAAGGCGGTCTATCATGCACAGTTCCCGGGAATTATACACATGCGTCCTGCACCGATCGTCCTGCTCGACAGGGAACGTGAATTCTTTCTCATCCCTGATGGCATAAGGAGTATCACACGGTCTTTCTACCCTGAATCCACCCTCCTCATTCTCATCTCTCTTCGGACTGCCGCATCCCTTAATGCCTCCAATGAGGCAATGTTCAGATACCATTAACTGTATACCCCCCTGCACAACACATTCAATAGTGTATGCTTCAGACATGCATGCGATCTCCTCAAGGGTAAGTTCAGGCGAAACCGTAATGCTACCCGCTCCCATCCCGGTCAGGAAATCCAGGCTCTTGCGGTTGAAAGCATTTGTGGGATAGTCCACTGCAACTGCAATGTCCATATCCCTGAACATGTACATCTGGTCAGGTGCAGCAGCAAGTATACCGTCAATTTCACTCAATCCCCTGACTGTAGTAATAACCAGGTCTGCCTCGCCGTCTTTTACAATATCAGGCAGCCGGACATACACGGTCGCACCTGCCAGATGTGCTTGCTGGATTGCAACATTGGTCAGGGGAATATTCCCGATGATGCCCTCAATATCAATATATATCCTATCAGCACCGGCAGTTACCGCGGTATTGACACCATCAGGTCCGGATACACGGATTGACAATAGTGCTCGTGCGGCTCTGTTACTATTTGGATGAAGGATAATATCGGACCTGAATATATCGGATAAGGGTGTAGCTGATACTTTTGTTTTGCATTTGCGCCGGTACTTTTCGACACGTAGCTGCGCAAGCTTCTCCACAGCCTCGCGCCGAACAGAATTTATGACTCCTATGGGTATGAAAATATTCCCATCCATCCGTATATCAACATTTTCGGCCGCAAACACAGTATCACCCAATTTACTGACCTGTGCCCCCAGACCTTTTTCATCCAGCGGCCTCTGCCTGGCAGGTGAGATGACCGCATCAGAGATGGCCTGGGCTGTTAAACCATCCCGGTCAGTCAGCTTTATCAAGAGTTGTTTACCAACTATTGCCTCTACTTCAATATCAAGCGGAATCTTTCTGTGCATCGAGTGGTATGTCGCCTTTGTCCATTCCATCAGTACAGGGTCAAAGTTCCGGTAAACAGGAGTACCGTTAGGAACCGGCGTGTCAAACGTAAAACTTACTGTAGAACCGACCGATCCCGTGTCGATCTTCTCTCTTCCAATCCATAATGTATTGATTGTCGTGCCTTTATCTTCGATCGAGACACCATCACCAGGATTGAGAGGAACATCCAGCTTCACAGACACCCTGCCCCGCCCACCGCCGCCGTATCCAGTCACGCGCCCAACCAACGTACCGCGATTACCAGGTTTATCCATGCTCATAAGTGACCTGGCAGGGTCACCGGTAATATAACCTTCCGTGAACCCCCTGCTGAATATTGTCTCAAGACGCTGCTGTTCTTCTGGTGTAACAGTGGCATCCGGGTCATCAGAATACCGGTCCAGGATATCCCTGTAGGTCTTTGTGACCACAGCTACATATTCGGGACGTTTCATGCGCCCTTCTATTTTCAGGGAATCAACACCTATCTCCATCAGGTCATGCAGCCGGGAAGACAGGTTGAGGTCCTTTGGACTCAACAGGTATCCGGTAGTGTTCCTGCGCCCTGGCAGTTCATACAATTTCCTGCATGGCTGGGCACAGTGTCCCCGATTACCGCTTCTGCCGCCCATAAAACTGCTCATCAGGCACCTGCCCGAATAGCAGATACACAATGCTCCGTGTACGAAAACCTCAAGCTCGATATCTGTTTCCGAACGGACGGACCGTATCTCTTCAAGGCTCATTTCCCTGGAAAGCACTGCCCGTTTCACTCCCAGGTCCCGGAACATTCGTGCTCCCGCACTGTTATGGACGGTCATCTGCGTGCTTGCCGTCATGGGTAGACCAGGCATGTGTGTCCTGAGCATCCCCAGCAAGCCGATATCCTGGACGATCACAGCATCTGCACCGTGCTCGCAGAGCAGTTCCAGATACGCAGTGGCATCACTGAGTTCACTGTCCTTCAAAAGGGTATTGACCGTGATATAAGCCGAAACATCCCTCTGGTGGGCAAGATCAATTGCCTCCAGCAGTCCTTCTGTGTCAAAATTATCGGCCGATTGCCTGGCACTGAACTCCTTTGCTCCCAGATAAACGGCATCTGCCCCGTTTTCCACAGCAGCTTTTAATGATTCCATACTGCCAGCAGGGGACAGCAATTCAGGTGTAATGAGTTTCATACTATTTCCTGGTTACAATAACAAGATGGAAAGATATAAGAGTGTCTAAAAATAAAACTGGATGTAGGTGAATAACGTGCTAAAAGAATTAGTAGATTCAGAGTTAAAATTATATTACCTGGCCCTGGCAACAGCAATAGTTGCTGCCTTTATGGGCATCACATTTCTGGTATTCAAGTCAACATCAACGCTTGTCATGATGATGTCTGGCATTCTGATCTTACTGGCTGCAATTATCATTCTGGTTGTTGCTGTATATCTTGATTATATCGAGGGCAGATTCAGCACTGCTTATCAATACCATCCCGGGAGATAATAATTTACCAGTCACTTTTTCATAATGCAAAAAGTATGACTCTGTATCAGTACATACTGTATTACTTTATGTACCATGCACAACTGGGAAGGAACATACATGCCTGTCGACCCTATTTGCAAACGTGAAGTTCCCCGGACAACTCCGTATTTTACCGAATCTGAAGGTAAAACGTATTATTTTCACGACCCCGAATGCAAGAAAAAATTCGATGACATGGCAAAGAACATTGTCAGGGTCAAACGCAGCCTGAAGACGAAAGAGAAGATATCATTCGGACAGCTGCGCAAGGATATTATCAAACCCGGTATCTGTGCGGCATGTGGAGCCTGTGCTGCCAGTTGTCCGTCCATTATTTTGGATGGTGAAAAACCGAAGTTGATAGGACCCTGTACGGCCTGCGGTATCTGCTATAACCAGTGTCCCCGCACCATTACCACCGAGAACGGGCTCATCGGCAGGATACGACATCCCTATGCAGCACGGTCAGCAATGAAAGGGATTCATGGACAGGATGGGGGTGTGGTCACGGCCCTGCTGGCCTATGCACTGGAGGAAGGACTCATAGATTGTGCCATCGTCACAGTAAAATCCAGGGATGACCCCTGGAGACCCGTACCTATCATTGCCACGACTGCTGATGAATTGATGGAGTCTGCCGGCAGCATCTATACGCACAGCATGACCATCCAGGCCCTGATGAACGCTGTCCAGCAGGGAATGCGCAGTATTGCCTTCGTGGGCCCATCCTGCAATATCGATGCGGTCTACAAAATATACAAAAGCCCTTACGGATTGCTGCATATGTTCATGCGTGCCAATATCCTTCCCCTGGGACTGTTCTGCATGGATACGTTCTCCGATGAAGGTATTGAGAAGTTTGTGGCATCCAGGCACCTGAAACTGGAAGATATTGAGAGCATGAAGATACGGCGGGGCAAAATAGAACTGGAAACTGGCGGGGAAACCTTTGTGCACGACCTTAGTGAGCTTGACCCCTACCGGAGTTCTTCATGCAAGTACTGTACCGACCTGACTGCCGAAAATGCCGCTATCAGTTTTGGGGGTGTTGGCACTCCTGATGGCTGGACCACGGTATTTACCAGGACTGGCCGGGGGTACGAGATATTCAACGAGGCGGTTGAGTCTGGTTATATTGAATCCATGGACCTTGAAGAAAAGGAGATGGCAAGAGTATTGAACCTTGCCAGGATGAAGAAGGTCCAGAAGTACAGTGTCTTACGCAGGGAGAAGTAACTGGTCAACCGAATATGCCCAGGAAATCCTTGAGTTCGGACAACCTCTGCGGCACTCGTTCTTCTATGGCCTCGACAAATGCGTACATATCGCCTTCTGCCAGCCCCCTGATATCTTCCTGTGCTTTGAGCCCCAGGTCCAGCAGGTATTCCAGTTCCTCATTGGTGAGACGCAATAGCCGTTCCTTGAAGTCCTCGCTTGACTCGGCCACCTTGTGGGAGAGGGGGCGCAGGATGAAGAGGTACTGGTGACCTGCGGGGGAATTCAGGTTGCCTTCCATTTCAGGGGCAAGTTTGTTGAAAATGTCGATGTCTTTTTGGGTGAATTCTCTTGACATAATGTGGTATTAGTGCTAATAGAAAATATCCATTTCCCCTGGCATCTGGTGCTGGGTTCCGTTTCGATCCCAGAATACTGCGGTTCGACTTATTCTGGTTGCCCAGGGTATCCAGTATTTCTATTTGTTTTCAGTCTTGCATTTTTGATTGTACATAAAGTATAACTTTTTGTACTCAAGTTAATCCGACCGGAGGGATGATTTTCTTGTAAGGTTCACTGAGAAAAAAGTATCGAGGGAAATGATATGTTTAATCTATCTTCCCTCTTGTTTAATAATTTAAATATTATATAATTCAATTATCTCTTTGGCCTATGCTTCTGGTAACATTCTCTGCAGTACACTGGTCTATCACCGGATGGAACAAAAGGTACTTCAGTCTCCACACCGCAATCTGCACAGGTTGCCTTATGCATTTCTCTTGGACCCATGGATGCAAAACCGCCTCCGCCTCTTCCACCGCCGAAGCCGCCACTGCCGCCTCTACCACTTCTATCATTTCTCATATATTATTCCTCTATGTTATTTTATTTAGTTTATATAAACCAGAGCTGCAATTGCGGATTTTTTCATGAAAGCACTTTGAATAAAAAAGAGCATATTCATTGAGAAGTCTATACAATTTATTCTTCTGATTTTCCAGTCAATTAATCCAAAAAACGTTATATAGCTGGACCATTTTCCAATCTATAAGTAATTGAATAAGCTGACTGTTATAATGTAAATATAATTTGTATGTATATAAACTCATGGTCATCTCACAATAATAAATAACGATTCAAGTGTTGAAATATCCTGACCAAACGTTATTGCGCAAACTTTTTCATGATAAAGACCATTAAAACTCCCAATCACCAAGACAGGGAATACCATGCAAGAAGACGAATACCAGCTTGAATACTTCTTTGAGAACGGCTTTGTAAGAAAAACCTGTTCAAAATGCAGCAGTGTATACTGGACACGTGACCCGGACAGGACAACATGCGGAGATGCACCCTGCGACCATTATTCATTCATAGGCGCCCCCGTCTTCAAAGAACAGTATAACCTCTCCCAGATGAGGGAGAAATTCCTTTCCTTCTTCGAGGCACGGAAACATACCCGGCTGGACCGCTACCCTGTTATTGCCCGCTGGCGGGACGACATTTACCTTACCATCGCCAGCATTGCCGACTTCCAGCCATTCGTGACCTCGGGAATGGTACCACCCCCGGCCAATCCCCTGACCATCAGCCAACCCTGTATCAGGCTGCCCGACCTGGATTCGGTGGGGCGCAGCGGCCGCCATCTCACCAATTTCGAGATGATGGCACATCACGCTTTTAATGACCCACAGAGGGAAATTTACTGGAAGAACGAGACCGTCGCTTACTGTGATGCCCTGCTTACCGAGCTGGGCGCCGACCCAAAAGCTGTGACCTTTAAGGAAGAACCGTGGGCGGGTGGTGGCAATGCCGGGCCTTGCGTCGAAGTGCTTATAGGCGGTCTTGAGGTGGCCACGCTCGTATTCATGGACCTCAAGCAGCAAAAGGGTGGCAGTATCATTATCAAAGGCGACCCATATGTGAAAATGGACAATTACATCGTGGATACCGGTTACGGTCTTGAGCGGTTCGTATGGGCCAGCAAGGGTTCGCCAACTATCTATGATGCAGTGTTCCCCGAAATTGTCAGTAAACTCATGGAAATGGCAGGGGTGGAGCATAAGCTGGACGACCCCGTGTATGCCAATATCCTTGCCCAGAATGCAAAGCTTGCAGGAATGATGGACATTACGGGACATGCAAACCTTACAGAACTCCGCAAGAAGGTGGCTGCAAATATCGGCATTGAAGTAGAAACGCTCCAGACCATTATGGAACCTGTGGAACGAGTGTACGCCATAGCCGACCACAGCAGATGCCTTGCCTTCATGTTCGGGGATGGCATCATTCCCTCTAACGTGAAAGCGGGATACCTGGCACGGCTGGTATTGCGCAGGACCCTGCGCCTTATGGCTGAAGCCGGAATGAAGGTGCCACTATCCGATATTGTTACCATGCAGATCGACAATATGCCCGAATATCCCGAGTTCAGGGAGCGGCTGGGTACCATTGTGGAGATACTTGGCAGGGAAGAGGAGAAATATGCTGATACCCTCGAACGGGGGCGGCGATTGGTAGCAAAGACAGCACGCCATTATATGGACAAAGGTGAGCAATTCCCGCTGAATGAGGTCATCCAGATGTACGATACTCATGGCATACCCCCTGAAATAACGGCAGAGGTGGCCAGGGAGATCGGCCTGAGGATAGACCTGCCCGATACATTTTATTCACTTGTGGCTGAAAGCCACAGTAAAGCGGAAGAGAAGGAAGAAATAGCAGTGGCAATTCCCGGTATTGAGGGAATTCCCCCTACAGAGAGGTCATATTATTACCAGCCAGAAGAGCTTGAATTCGAGGCAAAAGTGGTTGCAGTGGTGGACGGTAATATTATTCTTGACAGGACACAGTTCTATCCCGAAGGCGGTGGACAGCCCCATGACCATGGTGTGATCACAAAAGGGGATACAACATATCATGTGGTGGATGTCCAGATAGGACAGGGAGTGATATTACATACGGTCACAGAGGATAACATTGACCTGAAACCGGGGGATATAGTTGACGGTTCGGTGGACAGTAAGAGACGGATGGCCCATATGCGGCACCATACTGCCACCCATGTGGTGAACGATGCCGCCAAGACGGTACTGGGCAAACATATCTGGCAGGCCGGTGCCCAGAAAAGCGCGGACAGAGCACGTCTGGACCTTTCTCATTTCAAACGTATCACGAATGATGAATTAAAGAAAATAGAACTTATAGCCAATCAATCGGTAATGGCCAACATCCCGGTGGAGATCACCTGGATGGACAGGACCGAGGCTGAACAGAAATTCGGGTTCGTTCTCTACCAGGGTGGTGTGCCTCCCGGTAAACAGATACGGGTGCTCAAAGTGGGAGATGATGTGGAGGCTTGCGGCGGGACCCATGTGAGCAATACCGGGCTTATCGGTCCCATCAAGATACTGAAGACCGAGCGGATACAGGATGGCGTTGAGCGGCTGGAATATGCGGCAGGAGAGGCTGCTGTGAAGCGCTGGCAGGAGCTGGACGACCTGCTGCGCCTGAGTGCTGATGTATTTGATGTGACACTTGAACACCTACCAGAGACTTCTGCCAGATTCTTCAATGAATGGAAGGAGTTCAAGAAGGAAACTTCAAGGCTAAAGGAAGAATTAGCGATAGCTAGAGCTGCAAGTTACATTTCAAAAGCTAAAAAAGATAAAAAAAATGTAATTAAAGGTGTAATAATAGTTAAGGAAAAATTTAATGGAGCTAATGTTGAAGAACTAGTGAAACTCGCAAGCGAATTAACAGGAGACCCAGATGTAGTTGCACTATTAGGAAGTAAATTTGAAGGTGCAAAGATTGTAGTAGCATTTGGGCAATATGCTCTGCCAAAATCTATAAATAAGGTTCATTCAGGCGACCTTGTCCGGGAGATGTCTAAAGTCGTGGGCGGCGGCGGCGGCGGCAGGCCCGAACTGGCACAGGGTGGCGGTCCCGATGATGGTAAGATCGCTGAGGCTCTGGAGCGAGGGGTGGAAATGCTTCGGGAAAGCCTGGGCCAATGAGTCCGGGGTCATTTTTCAAGGGTAATACGCGACTATTATAAACCTGGGAAGCTTGATAATTGTCAATACGTACAGTAACATCAGCTGTATCAATTTGATATATTACTATAATACATACATTCCTTTTTCGTGAATACCGGTATCCCTACATCCTCATCCACGACAATCCCTCCGTTCCCCCTCACAACTACCGCCGGTATGCTCTCCCCCGCTTCCCCCATTATCAACTGGGCCGCAGACATAAGATTATCGGCAGTGGCCTTCCTGGTAATAGCAAGTTCCTTCCCGAAAAGGTCCCTGGTGCCCCTGGCATCTTCCACGGGCAGGACCCCTGAACATCCCAATGCAATACCCACACATCCCAACCGCATGGGCTGGGTGCGGCTATCGCCCACAATGACACCAAGGCGGCAGTTGAACTCTTTTTGCAGTTGTTTCCTTATCCGTACAGCACTGGCTGTCGGGTCTTCCGGCAGCAACACCACACACCCTTCAGGGGCATTCGAGCTGTCTATCCCTGCATTGGGTGACATGTTCCCCTTCGTAATTGTCAGTACCGCACCCGGGACACCCCCCAGTATTTCATCGCATTCCTGAAGCACCAGTTCCATCTCCCTGGGGTCCACGGCATATTTTTCCCCGAGTGCTATTGCCTCCCTGCCAGGTATCACATTCTTCAGGTCCACCACCCTCCCTTCAGAAGTAGCCACAGCAGATTCGGCCAGCACCACGATGTCCCCTTCCATGATGGTCAGCCCGCTATCCCTTATCGAATGGATGAGCACGCTGCCTATATCATCACCCGGCCTGATAAGCGGCGTCTTTATCCCGAATAATTCAAGTTTTTCTGGCATAAACACTCGATCATAGTATTTTTGACTTTATTGTCCCTTCTTTTACCATTGACCCGTTGTTACCATTACTACTACTGTCACCAGTATCACCATTCAAAAAATCATGCATGATCTCAAGAGCGCAGAAATCCCCGCACATAGTACAAGGGCCCCGTTTTGGACACATTTTCGATGCCTTCTCAGGTTCTATAGCATGCTGCATCTGCCCGTCCCAGTCCATCACTGCCCTGGATTTAGCCAGTTCCCTATCCTGCTGTCCGGCTCCGAACTTTATGGAATCGCCAATATGCGCAGCAATGCGAAACGCCACCAGGCCTTCCCTCACATCGTCCACCGTGGGCAGCCTCAGGTGTTCTGACGGTGTTATATAGCACAGGTAATCAGCACCGGCACCTGCAGCCATGGATGCGCCAACAGCACCGGCAATATGGTCATAGCCCACGGCAACGTCGGTTGGCAGCGGTCCGGCAACGAACAGAGGAAAATCCCCCGCATCTTTATGGTATCTCACATACCCGGCCACCTCAGATGCCTGTACGTGCCCTCCCATACCTTCCACTATCACCTGTACACCTGCAGCGTTCGCTCGTTTTGCCAGTTTCATGTTTGTCAGCATTTCCTGTCGCTGCGGGGAATCAGGTTTGTCATGGATGCAGCCGCTGCGCATGGTATTGCCCAGTGACAGTACTACATCATTCTTTTTCAGGATATCCATGATAGAATCGAAATTATCTATGAACGGATTACCGCATTCATTGGTAAGCATGTAGATACTGGTAAAGGAGCCCCCCTTTGATACCATTCCCATGATACGGGGATTGCCTTTCAATTTCTCGATACAGTCACGCTCGATGCAGTGCAGTACCACAGAACTTGCTCCTTCATCGACCTGGCTTTCAATCGTATTCAACAGGTAATCTTCTGTCATGGAGTAGATACCCTGCTGTGCCACTGACTGGTAAATGGGGACCGTGGTAATGGGCAGGGTGGTATGCTGGTAGATAGACCGCCTGATAGAGGGGATATCCCCGCCCATTGACAGGTCGGTCAGGGTATCAGCCCGGTATCTCTCGGCCACCCTGGCCTTTTCAATTTCTTCTTCAGGGTCTATCTTTGCACTGGAAGTACCGATGTTCACATTGACCTTGGTAGTAGCACCTTTGCCTATTGCCACCGATACCTGGCCCCTGGTCATGATGACCAGGCTCCCCTCTGCTATCCTGCTGAGGACCACTTCAGATTCTATACCTTCACAGGATGCAACAGCTTCCATCTGCGGGGTAATAATGCCACATTTTGCCAGTTCTACGTGTGTTTTTCCGTTTTCCATAGTTCTCACATACATGTAGTTACAATAATTCGTTCAGTCCAGGCCGCACATCTCAAGCAGCCGCCTGGTATTTCCCTGTCCGCCGACAGGCATGATATGTATGCCCCGGCAGTGTTGCCTGATCCTGGCTATGGTTTCGGCTGCGATTTCCAGCCCTTCTGATACCGGGTCTGATGCTGCTTCCATTCTTCTCATATCATCTTCGGGGATGGTAACACCCGGTATCTTCTCATTCATGAACCTGGCGCTCCGGGCAGACTTTAAGGGTATGATACCGGCAATAAGCGGTATTCCGGTACTTTTCATAACATCTGCGAACTCATGGAACACTTCTGCATCGAACACAGCCTGGGTCTGGATAAAACGGGCTTTTGCCGATACTTTTTTATTGAGCTTAAGCAATTGCAGCGCCAGCGGCCTGGCACCGGGATTTGCCACCGCACCGGCACACAGGGATGTGGGACCATCAATGGGCTCATCCTGGAAATCGAGTCCATTGTTCATCTTTTCAATCATCTGCAACAACTGCACAGAATCCAGGTCAAATACCGGTTTGGCTGATGGCTGGTCACCCATGGTCGGGTAGTCACCTGACATAGCCAGTACATTACGTATTCCCAGTGCATGGGCTGCCAGCAGGTCGGACTGGAGTGCCAGCCTGTTACGGTCCCTGCACGTTATGTGCATAATAGTAGTAAATCCGGCCTCTTCCAGCCTGTGGCAGAGTACCATGGGAGACATCCGCATCATGGCACGCTGGTTATCTGTGACATTCACGGCATCCACCAGGCCCTGCAGTTGATGGCTTTCGGCCAGTACTCCTGATAGGTCAGTACCTCTGGGCGGACTGACCTCGGCAGTTATTATGAATTTCCCTGAATCCAGCACATCCGCAAATCCCATCTTACAGCCTCCTGTCATGGCACACCGGTGGCCTGGTATCATCCAGTAATGCTAACAAACCCCTGCTATCAAGGGTCTCGAATATCCTGGCCCAGATACATTTCCGCCCCCCTACCTCGCAGTCTCCGTCACTGGAGCCGCCGCAGGGCCCATTTACCTGGGATTTGGGACAGCCTGATTTCGGGCACAGTCCCGCATATATGGCCACATCGCATTCCCCGCACATACTGCACAACCCCTCAGAGATATCATCTCCAAGAGCGCCGCCGATGGATGTAGTATCAAGGCCGGGCAGCACGGGTTTACCTGAGATACGGCCCAGCAATGAAACACCGGCACCGCAGCTCAGCACAAGCAGTGCGCTGGCCTGTGCAAGTGCAGGAACTTCCTCACTCAACTCATCCCATGACGTGGCACTGCAGGCATGTTTTACCATTTTGCCGTCAAGCACGTCAAGGCCGTGGCTGCGCAGTTCATCTACCAGACTGGTCACCTGGGTTTCACCTCCGGTCTGTATCTTACGGGCGCATATGCCACAACCAACCACGCAGATAGGTGAAGGTGCGAACTTCTCAAGCATGGTGAGTATTTCTTCGATTGTCTTTGGGCGTGTAATTATCATGCGTTCATCCGTACCTGTAGTCAGTATCCCTGAATCGCTGCAGGGTGGATAGTATCAATCCGGATATTAAGGGTAGGTCCCTTGCCTGACCCTCCAGTTTTGAGGCCAGGCGTTTCAACTGTAACTCAGTCCCCATCACGATAAGGTCTGTGTTCTGGGTCTCGTGTGATACGGCATCCCTGGGCAGCGCAGCATCACACCCCCGGGATAGAGCTTCCTGTTTTATTATCAGTGCTTCGGTGGTGCTCACATTCGTTATCCTCAGCACCCTGAGGACCGTCTTGTCTTTCATCACCCGTGAGCCGGTGCCTGTGGTCCCTATCCAGGAAAAGTAACCAGGCGCATCTTCTGTATTGACCACGTCCAGCGCTTCAATGGAATAACCCGAACCTTCGGAAGAGACGCTATGCCCCCTGATCGCTTCTGCCACCCTGGCGGCATCGGCAGTATCTGCCACGTCATGCGTCCGGATAATATGCGCACCCTTATAGACTGCAATAGCAGTGGCGGCAATGGAACCCATAAGCCTTTCTGTGGCCGGCTTTCCCAGCACCTCGCCTATGAACGATTTCCTGGATATGGCGACAAGTACCGGTTTGTTGAACACTTTCAGGCGTTCTAACTGGTCAAGAGTCTCAAAATCATACATGGGAGCTTTTTCCGGCAACCATTTCCCGATTGCGGGATCGATGATGATGTTACCAGAGGGTATACCTGCATCCTCGCCTGTACGTATTATCCTGCCAAGCGAGCGCATTACGGCATCCATGCCCAACGGGTCACCGGGCATATGTTCCGATGCCATGACCACTATAGGACAGCCGAATTCACGGGCGACCCTCACCATTGTCGGGTCTGCGGTCAGGCCGCTCACATCATTGATAATATGTGCCCCCAACTCAAGTGATTCCCGGGCCAGGTCAGCGAACTGGGTATCCACAGAGATGGGCACTTCCACGGCATCCACAAGCAATTCCAGTGCCGGGATAAGCCGCCTGCGTTCTTCTTCCTTCGTGATGGTATCAGCGAGCGGCCAGGTAGACCGTGCACCTACGTCCAGCAGGTCTGCACCTTCGGCCACCATCCGCTGGGCCGTTTCAATGATATGTTCGGACCCGGTCACCGAACCTTTGTAAAATGATTCACTGCTCAGGTTTATAACACCCATTATGCGTACCGGATGTGCATCTCCCACTCCAATACCAGCAATTTCGGTGTCAACTGCCATACATCATACCTTATTCATACCCGATTATTCCGATATCCTGCGCGCAGATTCGAGTGTATGCTGCAACAGGATCGAGATGGTCACAGGACCCACGCCGCCAGGGACCGGGGTGATAAGGGAAACTTTCGGCAGTACAGCCTCAAAGTCCACATCTCCTACCACTTTACCGTCCTTCTGGCCAATTCCAACATCAAAGACTACTGCCCCCTCCTTCACCATGTCAGCCTTGATAAGATGGGGCACGCCGGTAGCTGAAATGAGGATATCTGCCTGCGCGGTGTATTTTTTCAGGTCATCAGTATATACATGACAGACCGCCACTGTCGCGTTGCGGTTCAGAAGCATGGCTGCCATGGGTTTGCCAACTACGTTACTGTGTCCTATGATGACCGCGTTCTTCCCTTCTAGTTCCACCCCATACTCTTCCATGGCACGGATGATACCTTTCGGGGTACAGGGAACCAGTCCTTCCTTTCCTATAAGAAGTTGTCCCATATTGTAAGGAGCAAAGCCATCTGCATCTTTATAGGGTGCAATGGCTTCCATAGCTGCCTGTGCATCCAGGTGGGGTGGCAGGGGCAGTTGCACAAGAATTGCATGAATATCTTCCCTCTCGTTCAGTGAGTGTATCAGTGCTATCAGTTCTTCCTGTGTGGAACTGGCGGGCAGGGTGTGGTCCTCTGCATGGATACCGGCACGCTCACATGCCCTGTGCTTGAGCCTCACATACATCTTAGAAGCTTCGTCGTCGCCCACAAGTATCGTCGACAGCCCCGGAGTGATGCCCTTTTCTTCTTTGAGCAGAGCTACGGCGTTTGCAACTTCCTGTTCGATGTTCTTTGCAAGAGCACGGCCGTCTATGAGCTTATTGCCGGATTCCATTATTATCTCAAACGTTGATAGGGAATTGTGCACACAGTTCTTTCATGTTGGCCTTTACTTCATTGAGTTTGACCTCATCGTTTATATTATTAAGAGCAATATCGATATTTTCAGCAATGACCTGCATCTGGGGTTCCTTCATACCCCTTGTAGTGATGGCGGGTGTGCCCAGCCTGACACCGCTGGTGATAAAGGGGCTGCGTTTCTCAAAGGGTATCGTGTTCTTGTTGGCAATGATACCGGCCTTGCTCAGGACAGCTTCACCGTCCTTACCGGTAATATCGAGTCTGGTCAGATCCACCAGCATTAAGTGATTATCAGTACCTTCAGACACGATATCGTGTCCCATACCCATCAGGTCCGAGGCCAGTTTCTTTGCATTGGCCACTATCTGTGCCTGGTATTTTTTAAACTCAGGAGCCTGTGCTTCCTTGAAGGCTACAGCCTTTGCTGCGATTATATGCATGAGCGGTCCGCCCTGGATTCCAGGGAACACGGACCTGTCAATAGCCTTTGCATACTCTTCCCTGCACATTATCATACCGCCCCTGGGACCCCGCAGGGTCTTGTGTGTGGTCGTGGTCACGAAATCAGCATGGGGTATCGGGCTCTGGTGTACACCGCCCACTATCAGGCCTGCAATGTGTGCAATATCTGCCAGCAGGTAAGCACCCACTTCATCAGCTATGTCCCTGAAAGCGGCAAAGTCAATTTCCCTTGGGTATGCGCTGGCACCTACCACGATCATCTTTGGTTTGTGTTCCTTTGCTATCTGCATCAGTTCATTGTGGTCAATGGTCATGGTCTCCCGGCTCACACCGTAAGGCACCACATTGTACAGCTGACCGCAGAAGTTCACATGGCTGCCGTGCGACAGATGGCCACCGTGGGACAGGTCCATGCTCAGGATAGTGTCGCCGGGTTTTAGTACTGAAAAATACACGGCCATGTTGGCGCCCGAACCTGAATGGGGCTGGACGTTCACATGCTCGGCGCCGAACAGGTCCAATGCCCGTTCTATTGCCAGGTTCTCTGCCACATCTACGAACTCGCACCCGCCATAGTACCGCTTGCCCGGATACCCTTCAGCATACTTGTTTGTCATAATACTGCCCTGGGCCTCCATGACAGCCTTGCTGGTATAATTTTCCGAAGCGATCAGGTTAAGCTTGTAATCCTGCCTCTCCTGTTCGTTTATCAGGGCCTGGGCAAGTTCGGGGTCTATTTTTGAGATATATGACATAGTGAATTATTCTCCTCTTCTCGATTATTATCTTTTATGTTACCATGATTAATGTAAATTCAACCAATAATTCTTACTTTTCGACCTTCAATTCTCAGTTTTCCCTCGACGAACAATCTGACCGCCTCCGGGAATATCCTGTGTTCCTGCTCCAGGATCCTGTCTGCCAGCACATCTGGGGTATCATTTTCCAGTACAGGTACGCAACGCTGGATAATTATGGGGCCGGTATCCACGCCTTCGTCCACGAAATGCACGGTACATCCGCTTACCTTGACCCCATGGTCGAAAGCCTTTTGCTGACCATGCAATCCGGGGAAGGATGGCAACAGTGCGGGGTGGATATTTATCATCCTGCCTTTATATGGTGTCAGCAGGGTCGGGCCCACCACGCGCATATATCCTGCCAGCAGGACCAGTGTGATGTCGTGTTCTGCCAGGATGCGCAGAATTTCATTCTCAAAACCGGATCTATTTTCGTAGTTATCAGGATCCACAAAGACAGCTTCTATACCGTGCTGTTTTGCCCGCACAAATGCAAAGGTGCCGTTCGCATCACTGATAACCACTTTTATCGATGCACGGGGGATAGTGCCATTGTTAATATTGTCGATTATGGACTGCAGGTTTGAGCCCCGGCCTGAGACAAGAACCGCGATGTTCGTGATATTCATATGATGATTTCCTGGGTAACAGTGATACAGGGTTGAGCATCTGGTTAGATAGCAGGATGATAATTAAGTTTTACTGATAAGTCAGGTTTTTCAATCGAATTTATGTACAAGCGGGTATTAAAGAAATATCAGGTGCTCGAAATATGTCCGATAACAATATGATCACTGCTGACATGAAAATAGAAGAGATAGTAGCTAAATACCCCCAGACCATTGGAATATTCTTCCAGTACGGGCTGGGCTGCGTTGGCTGTCATGCAGCATCATTCGAGAGCCTGGCCGAAGGTGCCATGATGCACGGCATTGACCTGGACGCCATGCTCAAGGAGCTGAATGAACTTGCCTTAAAGGTCCAGGCTAAAAAAGAAGCATAAAAGCATTCATTATTCCAGTCTTATGAGACAATTATGTGGTAAGCAATAACGCTTTTGTTTTTTGGGTTGTTGCCAAAATCGACAAGTATTTAACGTAGAATAAATGATAATCAATGAACACAGTTACATAAAAATTAAGGTGCCGCATTTTATGGATTATACTATTCAAGAACACAATGATAATAAAATGGCTTTAGTGCCTCTTAAAAAGAATATGGATAAAAAATGGGAGGAAGAACTTCGCGAATGGGTCGTCGAAGAGTTCTATATACCATATCAGGCATCATAATTTGCTTTCAATATCATAATGCAACGATTTCCAAGTGAGGAATATTCCTGGAATTAAAGGGAATTTGTAGTATTTGCCAGACGTCTGGTACGATGTATACCTGTCAGTTATGCGGCCGTCTTGTTTGCAGCCATTGTTTTGATGTGAACAGGAGTGTATGCATACAATGCAGCCGGGGACGGGTATTGGGGTCTACGAATCCTCAATTCAGTGTTTGACTCTCTTTATTTGAACCCCTAACTGTCAATTTCTATCCGGTTTACTTTCTCCTTCTTCAATGGTGTTCAGGAACCGGTTGTAAATTGAATTGGTGATAATTTCGAGCATCAACTGTTTGCTGTCTTCACTACTCTTGCTTTTTGTAATAGCACAGAACACACCAAGTGGAATAGTTATGGAAGAATAAGAGGAACTGCCAATAATATTTCCGCAATGACCAAAAGCTTTCCTGAAAATCTGGTTCATGTTAATTTCAATATTATTAGAATTGGCATATACGTATATGTTATAGGTATTAACTGCAAATACCAGCGCGGTTGATATCCCCTCCAGGTCCAGCATATATTTAACGACTTTTGAAAGCGTACTTGGGTCTTTCATATAACCGGTATTGGTCAGGAGATATGCACCTTTGATATGTTTGTTATTGATAGCGTTAGCAAGGTCGCTGAACGTTTCAGGTTTTACAGCCGGTTTTTCAAGTTTTAATAGCAGGTCATTGTCTATGTACCCCAGTACATAGTGGTAGGCTTCCAGACCATTGAGGTTCACGTTGGTCAAAAATGTCTTGGTACGGTCCCTGATAGCGAACAGAAGTACCGTGGCTACCGTATTGTCCATGGGTACCTTCAGGCTCCGCATATACTGGACCATGAGGGTGGAAGTGGTCTCTATGTTTTCACGAATATCCTTGTACCTGCATTTTATATCTTTTGTCGCTACTTTGGAATGTGAGATTATGAGATCGGGCATGCCAATGATAAGATTCAGGTCTTCGGGTAATTCCCTGGGTACTACATCGACCAGGGCCACAGTCCTTGAAAGCTCATCAGTGATAACATCAGGAAGCGGTTCAATATTGTGACCCACGATATTTAACAGTCCTTTATGATACGCTGTTCCGGTAAAGTAACATTTGGCATTAATGTGGAAATATTCTGCGATTCTAGTCAATGCATACGCGCTGGCAAGTGAATCAACCGTGGGATTTGGTCTTAGCAGTATTGTAAGACCCCTCTTGGAGAAGTTCAATATCCTTTTGAACTTTCTGCGGTTTAAAAAACCAAGTTTTTTCACAATGTACCCCATCCGATAAAATCGACGATAACAATAGATTGTTTCCTTGATAGATATTGTATTATTAGTAATTTATGGATGTCGATACTAACCTGAAGTACAATAGGGACCAACTTCAGACCAGTTTCCTTATAGGATGACCGTCGACCGGTTCCACGTCCAGGTCGGCCACGCTTTCAGATATCATGATGTCTGCCATTGCTGCAACAGGAAATGTGTACTTCGCATTTTCGATAGGCCCGTAAAGTATGAAATCGCCGGCAGCCATCTGTTGCAGACCAGTGGATGCGATGTCGCATATCCGGTAGATGAGCTTGTCTTCCTTACTTTTATCACGTAGCCAGTTCCAGGCTGATGGTGCATTGTGAATACCTGAACCTACAGGATACCCCCATTTCGCTTTGGCACTTATGCACATTCTCAGTGCGATACCTGCACCATTGCCCATGGGAGTAATGCTCGGGTCAATTAACTTTTTCGTTATACCGCATTCATCAGCAGTTTCCAGTAACCCGTGCGGGAGTACACGTCCGCCGTTTTCAAGCAGTTCCATTCTCCCGTCAAGACTGGAATCCATTGCATTGAATCCCAGGATGATGGCGGCGTCAATATCTGAATTGGCCAGTGCTTCGACCTCATCATCTGTGACCGACATGTTCAGGCTGTTGTAGATGGTCTTGTCTGCCAGCCCCACTTCGCTGACATAATTCGCAGCTGCCGCTCGCACCGTGGAATCAGTGGAATCGAGCAGGAATGGGACATCGGTTGTTGCACTGACAAAGTCCAGGTAACGTTGTGCAGCCTGGGGGGTTTCAGCATAGATGTGTATCATGTGCGGATTGCCGGTCTCATCTGAAAGGGTCTCCTGCATGTTGATAAGTGATTCTGCGGCCTGTTTGTCAAATATGCCTGCGCCTGGGTCCGATACTATATTGTGTTTATTGTAGAAGATAGTGCCTGCCAGTACAGTAGGGAACTGCCCTGGTTGACCTCCGATCCTGACATTCGCGATATTGATGACCTGCTGTTCTTTTTTGAATACGAACATTGTTATCTATCCTGAAAATTTGGGATTATATCTGGACGAACACTAACCCTGATGTGGTATCCATCAGAATATCGTTGGCTATCATTATATCTGCACCTTTTATTTCGCGCTCAACGTGTTTTTTCTTTCTGGCTGATTGGACCACCATGGGCGGGTGGGGGAAGGGTTCACCTTTCGACTTATATTCCTCGATTATCGCCTGAATCTCACCAGCCTCAACCAGTCCCCGCCTGTCGATGAGTTCAACCTGCGCCCTGAAATGTTCAATGGCATCGTGTGGGATGTTCTCAATAAAAGGTATGGCTCCGTTTGAACCAATAATCCTGCCATGTCCATCTATACCGTTGGTGTGGATTGCCAGGAGTGTATTTCCTGACAGGTGTCCTTTTGATTCCTGGCCGCACACCAGGATATACCTGATATTTGAATTGGAGATGGTATTTGCCATTATTTTCTCTATGCCAAGGTTCTCGGTCTTGCAGCTTCCCATTATACAGGCACCAGGGAGCGGGTCCATATCGCTTGCAAGGGTGACCACAGAAATGCGGGATTCAGGGTCTATTATGGTATAATCTCCCCTGACCGGTGGCCATTCCTGCGCGATGGTGTCATTTGACATTGTCGTTCACTCAAAAGTTAACTGATTCGAATGGAATATGGTTTGAATGCTTATTGTTGATATACTTTTTTAATAGAATAAGTTCAGGTGTTTTAAAATAGAGTAATTCCTGAACCATATTCTCGAAATTAAGGATAAAATGTACAAAACTATATAGTGCTACTACAATAATTCTAGTCTGGTATGCATTGAGTGGATATTAGCTTACGATAAGATTTTGCTCCATTGATTAGGCAAATCTCTCAGCCGGATATCCTGGTGGTCTGGAAATGTTAAACATTCAAAATAGATTGATTGTTGTATTTTTGATTTTGTTTATCGTATTTAATACCGGTACTGTAAGTGCAACATCAGATTGCCTGGATTGCCATGCTGAAACTGTAACAATAATGCCCGATATTGAAAATCCACATTTGCTACCTGAACCCGCTCAAACTGTATCTTCTATGAGTACCACGGGTTCTGAGGTCGGGATCCTCTCAGCCAGTTCCCCTCCCCTGGTGTATGATATTACTTCAAGAGGAAAAGCAACAACTGCATTTATCGCCTGGAAGACCAACGAATCCACTGATAATCGTGTGTATTTCGGGACCGATGAGGCAGATATTACTTCCTGGGTCAACGGAACATGGAGCAACTGGAAAAATAACACCCTTTCCCCCTCAATTACTTTGACAGACCTTTCCATAAATACCTCTTATTATTATCGAATTGAAAGTACTGATGACTATGGAAATGTTAATAGTACCGACATACCTGTCCAGTCTTTTACCACTGCTTTTTTGAATATGGAGATATCCACAAATCGAATTGTGATACTGGATGACCCAATGTATGCAGGGAGCAATGCAGCACCGGGGTTTGAGAATCCGCCAGACCCTGTTTTACAGCAAAACTGGACCGGCAATGACTGGAACAACGATTACTGGAAAGATGAATCTACCACTATCCGGGCTTATGTATTAGTTATGGATGTTCAGGGAATGGGCGCAGATAACACACCTGTAAACTTCACTTTGAAAAATCCGGCAGGGATTGTAATTGACCAAAGCAGTTCGATCACCGATTCAGGAGGCATCGCTTCGTATCTATTTGATATGAATAATAAGAACTACTGGGGAACCTGGATAATCGAGGTCAATTCTACTGTTGATGGTAAGTTTGTACATTCAAGCACTGATTATATCCTCAACTGGTGGGGATGTGCACTGTGCCACGGAGACCCGGGGCCTGTGATTTTCAACCAGACCCTGAGCATGAACGGTAATGCAACCAATCCTGATTTTCCAATCCCGAATTCTCCCTATGCTATGGGGTATGACATGGCACACCAGCTTACTGTTGTCGGTGGAAATATGAGTAATTATCATGGCAAGTTTTATTCTATAGATTATTCTTTACTTGGATGGTACGGAAACGGACATGAGAACTATTCTTATAACCCTGTAGGGTATAGTCAGTTCCCGGATACTAAATGTGTGCACTGCCATCAGGGGTATGATGGTTATCCCGGAGGGAATACTTCGGCAACATACATTGACTTCAGACAGGACTACCATAATTTTTCATGCGATTCTCATGCCTGTCACGCCGTTGAGGGGCGGGTGCAACCCTATCAAAGTAATTTCGGGATTCCTGAGATGAAGTCATGCGGGTTCCAGTTCATTCTGCCTGACGATGGCGGGATTGCCAGTAAACAACCCCAGTGTCATGCAATATGGGGTGATATTTATGACGTACCATATGTGGCAGGTGGGAATGGAAACGTAACCATCGTATCCACTCTGGATGACAATAACAATGATTCAAATGATCAGGCAAGGGTCAATTACTCGGATTCAATTCCAGCGTCAGGAGACCCACTTAGATTGCACACTCTAAATGATAAGGTCCCATGCGTCCTATGTCATGGCCCGAATCACGGTATTAGAAATCCGGACCCTTCCACATTTGAACGTAGATTATCTGCTGTTGATGAGGCCGATAAAATTGCTACCAGATTTGCAGATGGGTGTGTAATATGCCATCAGCCGGAGCCTACTTATAAGAATCCCGAATCAACATGTGAAGTATGTCATGTTGGTTTGGATATTTTACCTTTTGAGCAAAATTCGAATGGGACTACTGAGATATCCCACTGCCAGACCTGTCATACAAAAAAGCAGCACAATGCATCTGTTGACTGCACGGTATGTCACAGCCAGGATGCACATATAATAAAATATTTTGATATAAACGGTGATTATAGTCCTTTACAATCAAATGCCGGGAACTGTACTACCTGCCACCAGAATAATAAATTAAGTACTATCCTGGCAAATCCCAAAGCTGGTACCTATTCTGGCAATGCACCACTGGTAAATGACCCTACCACACACAGTGTAAATAGCATCAACGGTACTCTCTGGGACCGGGGTGTCAATTTCTGGGTTAATACAAGCCAGGTTACAACATGTTTATACTGTCACGGGAACACAACACATGAAAGTACTGCGTTAGGATATCCCGGTATTTTCCAGGGGATAAATATCGTAGGTGGCGACCTGTCTGGTTCGTGGTGTGGAAGTTGTCATTACCAGAATAACACAAATTATGATGTGATGGCAGGAACAATGGACCCTGTCCCGCCAGAGATAACCGGAAATGCTACGTATGGGAATTATACAATAGCGGATGACGGAACCACTATCTATTTCGACCATTCAAATATCAGTTCATTTAATGATTCACGGTGCAGTCATTGCCATAATAACTCCGCGACCACTTCCACCGGACTCATGCATGGTGTCCTGGATGGATTGGGGGGACCGGATTGCATTTTGTGTCATGAAGGCAGTGGTGTGATTGGTACATTGACCATCAATATGACGCTATTCAACCAGTCGCCACATGCGAACATCAATAATGGCAATGCCACAAATAATAAGCACTGTTATATGTGCCACCGGGATGGTACGGCGCCAATTGGTGCCACCGGCCAGGCAGAACATATCTCAAAAGAGATACGGTACAATGCTTCAGACAGGTCATGTGCGGATACGGAATGCCACGGGAACACTTCATCTTCGATATATGTAGGTTCCCACTTTGATAATGCCACCCAGTACGGCAGGTTTGAATCCGGTTTTGTCCGTACATCCCAGACGTGCGAATTCTGTCATGGGAAGACCCAGGTGCCCATATTCAACGAATCCATCCCCGGTAATGGTAGCAACATAAGCATGGTCCTGGACGACGGCACAGGTCCAACTGGCCATTATGTGAGGAACATAGTAGATGGTGATAGCCACTATGTGGTCGATACTGTTGGCTGGGAAGTGGACGGGAAGAACGGGAGCCAGGGTTGTGTTTACTGTCACAAGGACCAGAGTGAGGTCTTTGGCGCCACGAATATATCTTCCTGGGCAAACCATTCAACATTTGGCAATAACTGTTATCGCTGTCATATCAACGGCACTACGTACCTTCATGACCTGGGTGTTATTACGGCATCTGGCGGCACACCTGATTGTCTTGGTTGTCACGGATTGGGTAGACCCCAGGAAGATATCAATGAAACCGCCTTCGGCCTGAGTATCCATAAAGACCTCAATACGAATGCCACAAATGTGACCGTCCTTAACAACACCCTGAGCAAAACCTGCTGGGCCTGTCATGGCAACGGTTCAGAACCTGGCGGCCATATTAATAATTCACTGGGACCCAACGTCCCTGCCAACACCACACGGCCGCTAAACTGCAGCGAGGCAAAGTGTCACGTCAACGGTACAGCGATCTACAATGTCACTATCAACGGTACCCAGCCTATTTCAACCATTGAACACATTCCCGGGCAGTTCAGAAGTACCCTCACAGATATTATTGCGGTTGACTGCACCCTTTGTCATAAAAATTCCCTTACCTATAATAATGATACAAAACGCGGGCTTGCTAATGAATCAGATGCATCGAACGTGTCCCATTATGGCAGTTTGACAACTACGAACATCAGTGCGGTCAAGCCCACCACGGATTGCACACTGTGTCATAAGAACACCACCAACAATGTCACGTGGGGTGGTGCGATGCAGGTCAGGCATCCGGTGAACAAATCGACCAGCTTTTGCGTGAATTGTCACGGTAGTGGGACTACCTTCCATGCCGAGAATCTTTCCACGGTTCCTGAGATACATTCATCTGGTTTTGACTGGGAAGGTGATGGTATTGATTCTTTTTCCATATATCCTCCTTTATTATCACAGGATATGGAGGGTTGCTTTGCCTGTCACAATGGAACCGTGGATTTTGCCACAATGGGTCAGGATATTGATGATGACAACAGCAGGATATGTGAAGAATGCCACTATAACAATTCTGTTGGTCCATTTACTATTAACATCAGCATGCGAAGTGATGTATCCGATACTATTCCACGCGTATACAATCACATAAATGATAGTGCGAATGCTACGGTTGTCATAAGGACGAACCTGACCGCATCAAGTACTTCTCAGTTAAGCAGCCCATCGACATGTTTCAACTATAACAATAACACCGGTAATGGAGCATGCCATGGTGTGAGCTATGAGAACCGGACTGATGCTGGCGGATATTATGCTTTCAATAATTATGAAATATCAATGAAAGCAAGCACGAACATGAGTCCGTATCGTTATACACAGACCATTGACCACATGCCCAACACCACAGACTGCCGCATATGCCACCTCGGTGCAAATAGTAGTGTAGGTACCCTTGTTGAAAGTTCTTACTGGGGCAATCCCATGAACGTTTCTGACACCAAACCCACCATTCCTACCCACATCAACATTAATGCCCAGATAGGGGACTGCTGGGCCTGCCACGTATTTGGCGGTGTACAACCGCTGGACTTCCATGATGTCAATATCACCGGTGGTGGCGGTCCGGATTGTATCAGTTGCCATGATGTGGGACGTAGCGGTGCAACATCATGGGTCAATGTCAGTGCCTTGAACGGCAGTCTCAATGGCAATGCCAGTATCCATTACGCAATCAATAACGCCACTACAGGCACCGGAGGCAGTACGGGTAATCCTGACAACCAGATATGCTGGGCATGTCACCAGTCCGACGGCAGCGAACCGTCAGGCATGGGCGATATTTTCGAAGATCCCTACAAGTGCTATGACTGCCATGACGGTACAGCACCGTATACTAATGTCAGCAATGCTCCTGGCGTTTTCCAGCACTTTGTGAACGGCAGTGCATTGAAAGCGGCATCTAATGCTCCTGACAATTCCAGTTCATGCCTGGTATGCCACAACCTCACCGAGATGAAGGTAGAATACAGCGAAGGTATCGACACCTACAGTACGAATTATTCCATTCCATCCCACTACGGCCGTAACCGCAGCAGCGGTCCCGACAGCCTGAGAACAGGCCCCGGCAACAGTGTCAACTGCAGCTACTGTCACCAGACCCCGGGCAACAACTTCACCTCAGCCATGGTCAATATCAACAATGCCTCAGTACCTAACCATAGCCTTGCCTATAACGCTACCACCCCCTACTGTACCGAATGTCACAATGGCGGCTGGATGCACAACGCATCACTATACAAACCCACGAACCTCACCATTGAGAGTTCAGGTCTGTGTCTTTCCTGCCATGGAGATGCGAAGAGCTACACCGGTCCAATGGTCACCAGTAATAAATCCAGGCACAACAACAGCCTTGATTGTACCCAGTGCCATATCAATACCAGTAAACGCGACATCCATGGTATCAAGTACCTGCAGACCGACGGCAGTTCATATACAACAGTCAATACCACAGCAGTCAACTGCACCACCTGTCACCAGGACAATGCCTCGGCTGTGAACCAGTCACTTAACCCGATACCATTGATACAAAAACCCATGTACCACAGCGAGGACCCAATGGCAGGCCGGAAATGGAATGATTCGTATAGTCCTTACTGGAACAACACCAATGAAGCCTGCGAATACTGCCATAACGCGACGTTGCATGAAGTGGATGCCCTTGGCAACCTCGCATCCTTGCGCAGCAATACTACTGACCTGAGTGATTACATATGTGCTTCCTGCCATAAGAGCGGCAGTGCCATGTACAGCTCGATCGGAGGCAATGCAAACTTCAGTAAGACTCCACCCGAGATTACTTTGACAATTAATTCAAACGATGGTACATTTTTCTACAACCACAGTACACTCTCAGATTTCATTGATTCGATATGCAAAGGCTGCCATGGCAATTCAAGCAATCCACCACAAAATACGACTATTTTCGCACATGACGTATATGGGGCAAATATCACTTTGTGTATCAACTGCCATGATGCTCCACTTGGTCTGGTACCCACTACTGTTCAGTTGAATGTTTCGGCCACCAACAACGGTTCGGAATCAATACATTATAATCTTAACAGTGCAGCTTCAGATGATAACCTGCGTTGCTATGCGTGTCATGCGAATGGCAGTGCTCCATCCAGCCATCCATCACTTTCAGACGCTAAACTGTGCGATGAGTGTCACGTTACCCTCAACTTCAGTGCGCCATTGGTTGGCAGGCATATACCAAATGCTTCAGCTCCACAGCAGTTTAGTACTTCCAATATAACGACGAATTATGCCCAGTGCTGGAACTGCCATAACAACAGTGTCAATAGCAGTGCAACCATGTGGCAGAACAACAGGTCTCTTGTATCCCATTACGGTACGAACAGCAGCCTGGTCAGGACCAATTCAAATAGTACTGTAGACGAGTGTTACAATTGCCACTGGAATACCACAAACCAGTATAAGTATGGAAATGCTCCCCAGACCCAGATGGCATCCCAGATACAGTGTTACGAATGCCATAATGGCGACTGGAAGTTCGAGAGAAGAATGCCGGGCCTCCCAGAGATGTGGGTGTTCTATTCATCAGAACCGGGAGATTTGCACAATCAACAGATGGGGACGTATTGGGCTTGTTCCACGTGCCATTAAGGGACTCCATACAGATAGAAACAGGTGTGTCCGGAACTTATTCGGCAGGATATTTGTGTGAAGAACACAGTTTATTCCCATCCTGTTAAGCAAAACAATATTAAATGATAGTACTGATACTGCCGTAATAAAACAGGATTAGGTAGATTTATGGAATTGATTGATACGTGGATAAAAAAGGTCCCTCGTTTTTTCCGGTCAAGAAAACTTACCATCTACCTGATCTCAATGGTCATATTACTTTCATTTATTGGTACCATCATTCCCCAGCAGCATATTTTTACTCATACACACATGGAGGAGATGAAAAACCAGAGTGTATTCCTGGATTATATGGATACGATAGGATTCACCGCAATCTACACTTCATGGCTGTTTTTCGGGGTAATGCTCCTGTTGTATCTTAACACGATATTCTGTACGTATGATATGTGGCGGAATTCTATCCGGAAAATGAAACGAGGTAGCAATTTCAGAAAAAAAGATGGGATATCCGGACTTGCCAATAATGCCCTCGTGGTACTTGCTGGAACATCTGTTCAATCTCGTGATACAATAATATCTCACCTTGAAAAACGGCGTTATAAGGTGCAGCAAAATGGGAATTCCTTTGTCGCCACAAAGAACCGGCTTGGGATATTTGGCACCCCTGTGTTCCACCTTTGTATCCTGCTGGTACTGGGAGCTATTCTGTATGGTGGTGTAGGCAGGATGGAAGGGCGGTTGCAGCTGGTGGAAGGCCAGACATTGTATGAGCAGCACCAGGATTATTTTTACGTGGCTGAAGGTCCACTGTTTGATGAGAAGCACCAGAATTTTGGTTTTATTCTTGAGCGGTTCCATCCCCGGTATGAAGATGATGAAGGTGTTTACCGGGGGATTGCCAGCGAGATCCTTATTATTAGGGATGGAAAGGTGGTGAAAAAAGACGTGTTGCACTCCAACCACCTGATAATCTATGAAGATGTAACCCTCTTCCAGAACGAGTACGGGTTTGCACCCCTGTTCCTATTGAAAGATGCGACCGGTGCGGTGATATCCGGTTCGTATGTGTATGCAGAGGACGATGGCAGTGGCAGGTATTTAACCGTATTTCCGGTGGCAGATACCGGGCTTACGGCCCAGATAACCCTGTACCCGAACACTTCAAGGAGAATACTGGAAAGTGGTTATGATATGCCCCAGAATCCACAGGTATATCTTGAACTGTTCGAGGGGGAAGAGCAGGTATTTGACGGTGTGTTAGGGTTGAACCAGCTGGTGAAGCTGGGTAATTATCCTGGTATGGGTGAAGTGACGCTGGGATTCTATGACCTGAAGTATTGGAGCATTATTTCTGTCGTGACAGATCACGGGATACCCTTTATCTTCGGGGGAATATACCTGGCACTATTTTCAATGATAGTGATGTTCTTTTTCAGTCCCAAACATATTTTTGGGGTATTTGAGAATGATGGGTTTGGTAGACCTGTTTTATATATAGGTGGAAAGAGTGATAAATATAAATCGTCATTTGAATATGTATTTAATAATCTAATTGAAGAAATAAAAGAGGCAGTACAAGATGAGTCAACTTGAATGGATCTTATATTTATCCGCGTCTTCATTGTATGGTATTAGCGCTGTATTATATATTCTCAGTGTGGTTTTCAAGAAAGAAGAATGGTTGAGATATGGTGCACTGGCAGCGTTTGTCGGGCTATTGCCCCATACGGGTTCATTGTATATCAGGTGGGTAGAGTCGGGACATGGACCCTATATGACCATACATGAAGTATTTTCATCCTATGCCTGGGTCTCAGTGGCTCTGTTCCTGCTTGTGGCTCTAAGAGTAGAAAGGATACGGTTGGCGGGAATGGTCGTGGTTCCTGTTTCGTTTATTATGATGGGAATGGGAGCAACTCTTTCACGGGAAATATACTCAATTCCTGCATCGCTGAGCAGTTACTGGCTGATCGCTCATGTGGGTTTTGCCAAACTTGCTTTTGGAGGTATTCTGATAGGTACTGCTCTTGCGGTGTTATACATCCTTAACGAGCGACAGGAGCAAGGAAAGGGTTCTGAGGGGATGAAGAAGTTCCTGGGGCGTTTTCCTGGTAAAGATATGATGGACGACCTGAGCTACCAGTTTGTAAGTGCCGGCTTTTTATTTCTCAGTGTGATGATAGGGGCAGGAGCGATATGGGCTTACCAGACCTGGGGACGGTACTGGGCATGGGACCCTATTGAGACCTGGTCTTTGATTGTGTGGTTTATTTATGGTATTTTCCTGCACTTGCGGATGAATGCTGGATGGCGGGGTAAAAAGAGTGCTTGGATGCTTGTTGTAGCAATATTCATACTGGCTTTTTCGTTGTTTGGTACTGGTATTGTTTATACTGGATTACACTCTGCATATATGGTATAACGGGCTATAAAACGTAGGAGTGGAATAATTATGACCAGAGTAAAATTATTTTAAACAGATGAGATAAACATTTTAACAATAAAATATATATGTTATTTAGTGTAGTAATCTATAAGTTCATATACACCTAACTTGCTACTCTATTCGACGATAAGAAAAATCAGGTATTATTCATGAAAAAGAAGGTCCTTTTAATCACTCCTCCCTACCACTGCGGGGTACTTGAATCTGCAGGGTCCTGGATGCCATTGGGTCTGGTATATGTCGCAGGGAGCCTGCAGCAGGCGGGCTATGAGGTGGAGATATATGACGCGATGACCAGGTTCGATACTTTTGATGATATCAGGGTACGTATTGAAGCGTCTGCGCCTGATGTTGTTGCTTCTGCCGGTTATACTTCTAGTAATTATGATGCTATCCAGGTGCTTCGCATCGCCAAGGAGGTCAATCCGGAGATAATCACCAACCTGGGCGGTATCCATGCTACGTTCTGCTGGAATGAGATCCTGGAGGGCGATGCTGAGGCAGTGGATTATGTGATAGTTGGTGAGGGCGAGGAAACTACGGTGGAATTGCTTGACCACATTTATTCTGGCAGGGACCCGTCGGGTGTGGCAGGGATAGCGTACGTCAAGGATGGGAAGGTGGTTCATACCGGACCCCGGACATTTATTACTGACCTGGATTCGTTGCCTGCGGCCTGGGACCTGGTGGAATGGGGTGATTATTCGTTCAAGACCAAGGCGAATTCTATTCTGGCGGTGGTGAGTTCATCGAGGGGGTGCACCCAGAAGTGCACGTTCTGCTCCCAGAGGTTGTTCTGGAAAGAGACGTGGCGTGCCCGGAGTCCTGAGAATTTCGTGGCTGAACTTGAGCATCTGAACCGTACCTATGGCGTGGATGTGGCTATGATAGCGGATGAGTTCCCTACCTATGACAGGGAGCGGTGGGAGAAGATCCTTGATCTGCTTATTGAGAAGGGACTGGACCTGGAGATATTGATGGAGACCAGGGTTGATGATATTTTGCGGGACAGGGATATTATCCACAAGTACCGGGAGGCGGGTATTTTGCACATTTATGTGGGTGCAGAGTCTGCTGACCAGGAAACACTGGACAGGTACCAGAAGGACCTGAAAATAGAAGAGTCCAAGGAGGCTATCGACCTTATCAACAGCATGGATATTGTATCCGAGACCTCATTCGTGATGGGGATGCCAAATGAGACAGCTGAGTCTGTCAGGGCGACCCAGGAGCTGGCTGCGTATTATGATGCAGACCTGACATTCTTCCTGGCAATTGCGCCCTGGCCGTATTCTGATATTTATGCTGAACTCGAGCCGTATGTTGAGGTTAAGGATTATTCCAAGTATAATCTTGTCGAGCCTGTGGTGCGGCCTATTGCTATGAGCAGGGACGAGTTGAATGCTCACCTGCTGGAGTCGTTCCGGAAATTCTACATGGATAAGTTGTCCAGGGTAGAGGAGATGAGCGATTTCAAAAGGCGCTATATGATCGATGTGACCAAACTGCTGATAAGTGATTCTTACCTGTCCGAGCAGATGAAAGGTGGCGAGATGCCAATAGTAGTCAAGAAGTTCTTTGATAGATATATTGACTGAAAAATGTTGCCGTGTGAAGGTCCATTATTCAGTTCCCGGTTATAAGTACTCCTGACCCTCGACGAGCAGCAAAGGCAATGTTACCAAATAGGGATCCAATGTTAAGTATATCCTCCTCCCTGCGATTTGAACGATGGGAGAAGACCCGTCTCCTTTTTTAAGAGCCAATTTGCATTGTCAGGTTCTCTCCTCATATCGTCGCTGCCTGCACTTCTGGTGCGGGACATTCATGTTCTACCTGGGGATGACCGAGCGGGAGGTTGGCCTGCAGATTGGTTAGGTCAGATACTTAATAGATATTATGAGAGGGCTGGGTACCTATGGAGCCTGCATCAGTTCGTTCGGGCCGATGGTTTATGCTGTGGCTGAGGAGCTGGGGGGAGGTGAAGATGGTTGTGGCTGAATTTTGGGATACGACTATTAGGGGGCAGGTTTTTGTTACAAGGGCAAGGAATAGGGGGGCGAAAATATAGGTTAAGTAAAGTGGGGCTTCCTGTATACCATTAATATGAATCGTTCTCTCAATTTATGGAATCCTAACCTTTTACTAAATATTTGACCAACCGTGAAAGAAAGGCATTCCCAAATGTTTTTAAGATATCGAAACTAAGAATGATATGGCAGGTGACAATAATGTCAGAAGCTGAAATGTTGACTGAAATAAAGACTGATTTGGATTTTCTTAAAGAAAAAATGGCTCGAATAGAGGTTACTGTTAACGAGATTGACAATGATCTTCATAGCAATCCAAATCCTGAGTACATAAAGAAACTCGATCAAATAGAAAACGAAGAAAAGAAAATCCATTTTAAAAATATGAACGAATTCGACAGGCAGTTTGGATTATAGGCGATTTTTGCATGTCTTATGAGTTTGAAATTACTGAAACTCTCCTTCGAAAATTCAAAAAACTTCAAAAAAAGGATAAAGTGCTCTTTTTGGCATGCCGCAAAAAGATTAGCGAGATCATACAGAATCCATTGCATTACAAACATCTGAAATATGAAGACCGTTTTAGGGTGCATGTTGGCGGTTCGTTCGTTATGACATACAGAGTATTTGAAGAAGAAAAACTGATACTCTTTCTGGATATTGAACATCACGACAGGGTATATCTGTAAATGTTGTAATATATTGAGTGGGTAAATATTAAACAGGATTTACAGGATGATGCGAACCACTTTCAGATCCCGTTAATCCTAATATCCCACGTTTCTCAGGTGGCCGCTAAGGTCGGTAAGAGCGGGACATCTGGTATAGGTGTTGAGGCTTTCGAGCGCGTCAGGTCCATTGTGGATGGCAGATACCAGTCTGACGATAAGGGTGCCTATGGAGCAGGCATGAGTTCGTTCGGGCCGGCGGTTTATGCTGTGGCTGAGGAGCTGGGGGAGTGAGGAAAGTTGTGGCCGAATTTTGGGGATTCGACTATTGGATGGCAGGTTTTTGTTAGTGGGGGGAGTATTGGGGAGGAGTCACGGACGCCGGATTGCATCGCTAAATCCGGGGCATCGAGGCGGATGCTCAGAGTTTAGTTTATAAAAGTTTCTAAATTGAGTCAAATTTAAATAATGTAAAAACATCTTACTTATCGGCGTTTAAATTATGGCAGCAACTCACGAAACCATCTATAAAGAACTCAAACTTCTAAGAGCTGAAATTCATGAGCTCAAAAATCTTCTAGTTCCTGAAGCTGAACCGGTGGAAGATGAAATAAATTCGATAATTGAAGGTGAAAAAGAGTTCAATGCAGGTGAATATACCGATTGGAAAGCACTAAAAGCGAGCAACTAAAATGTATAATGTTGTTTTAACAAATAGAGCTGTGAAGAATTTTAAGAAATTGCCTGAAGAATTACAAAATCGATGTGGAGAAATATTTGATGACCTTGAGTATTCTTTCGCTCCAATCAGATTAAATGTTAAAAAACTAAAAGGATATGAAAACACTTACAGAATTCGCATAGGTTCGTGGCGGATAATTTATAAAGTAGATAATAATATAAAATCGATTGTTATTTATGATATTTTACCAAGAAAAAGTGCCTATTGATTTTTATTATTTGTTCTGACTTAAATACCTACTACCTTTGCGAGCATGAATCCCCCATCCTGGTAGAGTTAAGGAGTGGCTTTCACCACCCCCTCCTCATCAAACCACTCGTACGGATTTCCCGTATACGGCTTTCGTTTGGCATTGTCCCATTGCAGGAGATGATTTCATCAATTGATGTTATCATCGGTCATCGGTTTTCAGCAGTTATTCCATCATCCTCACATATTATCCAGATGGCGTTTTTCCTACTTTATTTCAGGAGCTACCTTTCTGGCATTTTTTTTTATCCATTGATGTTATCATGCTAAATCCTCTGACTCGACCAAAGCTAGAACCCCTTCGCTAAGTTGGGTTTTACCTCGTACCGTCGCCCCCTGCATCCTGCGATGCAGGTTCTGTATGTCATTGGCCCAACCATTATGGCTACTATGAGTTCATCCGACTTCTCATACTGCATGGCTCTGGCTTTCCTTTTCAGTTATACCTCGGCTACCTGTTGTCCGTCCACTTAGTCCATTGAACCAGAAACGTGTAGGATATAAACCAGCTTCGGGCAGGACAGTATGAGACCTCCCCCGGTCACATAAAAGAGCATTCGCAACCATCCTGACGATAACCACCCCAGCGATTATATTCTGCTCAAGCTTCCACTGTGACTGGGAGTGTCGCCAATCGCTAAGGCCACTTCTCGTTCGCTTTCGCTTCAAGCTGTGGTTGCCGATACTAGGGAACTCCGCACAGCACCTCACGATACCGCACTTCCCGTTCTCTTCACCCGGGAGCAGACCCGGACGGCGGGATTTTAACCCTTGTGGGACATATTTCTTCATTTTTTTCCAATGTCCTGTTTGAATTCATTCTCTTTTACGCTTCAAGGCACGCGAGTCACGACCTCCGACCAAAGGTCGCAGGCATCGATGTCGCATAGTAGATTGATGAAGATGGAGTGACAACCTAGGATATTTAAAAACGCAAAAATTTTTAGATTATGTAATTTTGGATTTGCCATTTCTCAAGATGCCACTGCTGTAAGAATTAAAAAGGATGCGTTAAATGGCTATCGTGCATCCTTTACGTTTATTTC
>JAHYIS010000023.1 GCA_019429385.1 ANME-2 cluster archaeon
AAAACCATGCAGCAATATCAAATAACCTATAGGAGCTTTTGAAGCGTGAACCAGCAGGTCATCAAATTCGGTACTGGTCTTTTGTGTGAGATGGATTAATTTCTTCTCAACAATATGCAGGAAAATGGATCTTACAATGTAGGTAAGCAATATTATGATAAAGAATAGCCCGAGCTTTTCCAGTGAGAGGTCAAGCATTTCTATGTTTAAGATGTCGGGTATTTTTATCATGGGACTTCGGGGATTTAAGTGTTAACGATACTTAAAAGTTACCGCTATGGATTAGATTATACAGGCAACCACTAAGGTGGACTACAACAGTACCAGCGAGAATACAATACCGAAGAAATATGACGTCAGTATCCACGCATATATCATGACGCTCGTACACAGTCATAGCTCGATAATAAAACTGACTGATCCTATGACCACATTGCCCCTGTCATAAAGGAAGAACCCGTAGTAACCGTGAAAGTACTTTTTATCCTGAAGTAGTTTAACATTGTAAAATTATGAAACCTTATATACTTACTTGCCAGTATGTTACTATATGGTAAGATTCTTTAACCGTGTACATGAACTGTCAATGTTCGAAGATATATATCGCACCCCATCCTCCTCACTCATCGTGCTCTACGGGCGCCGCCGTGTGGGAAAAACAGAACTTACCCGGGAATTTATCAAAAACAAGAAAAGCATATATCTTTTTATTGAGACAAAACCCGAAAAACTCCTCTTAAAAGACATGGAAGAATCTCTCGAAAAGATATTGGATTTCAGGCCCAGGCTGGATAACTGGGATGATTTTTTCAATCTTCTCTTCAAAACCAGTGACAAAATAATTGTAGTGTTTGATGAGTTCCAGAATTTCAAAAAAACAGACCCTGGCTTCTTCTCCAAGTTCCAGAAATACTGGGATGCATATCACAGGGAAGCACCCCATATGTTCATAGTTATAGGTTCATATGTTGGAATGATAAAAAAAATATTCCAGGGAGAAAAGGAACCACTTTTCGGCCGTGCCACATTGTTTTATAACCTTATGCCGTTCACTTTTTCAGAAAGTTACACGTTCCTGCGCGGTTTTTTGGATGTGGATATAGAAGAGGCAATGAAATTTTACTTTATCTTTGGTGGTGTGCCTAAATATTTACTATTTGCAGGGGAATTCGGCACACCTGATGCTGGTGAGACGTTCAAGAAACTCTTTATCGACACCCATATATTAATGGAAGAAGGTATGAACATCCTAAAACTTGAGTTCGGCACTGAACACAAGAGCTATTTTTCAATTCTTGAAGCCATCTCATTAGGCAGGTCAACGCCCAGGGACATATCAGATTACACGGGTATACAAGCTTCCACAGTCTCAAAATACCTGCATGAATTACTATATGACTATGAGATTATAAAAAAGGAAGAACCGGTTATAAAAACAAAGTCAAGAAGTGGAAGATACTTTTTGGGTGATAATTTTTTCAATTTCTGGTTCAGGTTCATCTATAAAAATTATGGAACATTTGAAATCGATCCTGATATGGGACTGGAGTTGTTCAACAAAGACATCAATGCCTACTTCGGCTTAGCTTTTGAATGCGTTGCCAAAGAATTGCTGATTGCTGTAAATAAAACCGGGGAACTTCCGTTCAGGTTCCTGAAGCTGGGCAGGTGGTGGGATAAAGATGCTGAAATTGATCTGATCGGTTTCAATAAAACGACCCGGGAAATCCTGTTGTGCGAAGTTAAATGGAAACATCTTACCAGAAAAGAGGCAGACAGGATCATAAAAGACCTGAAGGAAAAAGCAGACAGGGTGAAAGGCAAATGGAAGCAACATTATTGCCTGATTGCTAAAGAAATTGACGAAAAAGAACGACTTGATTACCTGGCGTTTGATATTTCAGATATGGAAATGATGCAAGCTCACTGACCATTCATCGAACATCCATTAACCATCCACTGATCATATACAAATCATTTTTTACCTTCAAACCGTTAATCCCTCATCATGACAGGCGCAGTAACATTACTCTCATCGGGTCTGGATTCCACAGTAGCCTTCAAGCAGGCCCTGGACACCTTCGATAACGTGATATGCCTTACCTTTGACTATGGACAGCGGGCAGCGTCCATCGAAATAGAGAAGGCCGCTGCCATCTGTAAAAAGTACCATTGTAAACACCATATTATCCCCCTGCCCTGGTACAGAAACTTCGGCGGTGCCCTGACCGGAACTGAAGAACTTTCCACCCCTTCCATGACCGAACTGGACGATGCCACAAAGTCAAATGAGACCGCCCGCAGCGTATGGGTCCCGGCGCGAAACATGGTATTCTTATCCATTGCCGCCTCCTTTGCCGAGGAGCACGGGCTGGAATGTATCGTGGTGGGATTCGATGCCGAGGAAGCAGCCACCTTCCCTGACAACTCACCTGAATTCATAGAATTGTTTGACAGGGTCATGGAATACGGCACCCTGAACCATCCCCGGATATTCGCACCTCTTGCAGACCTGGACAAGGAAGGTATTGTCAGGTTGGGGCTGGAAATAGAGGCGCCCCTGGAATATTCGTGGTCATGTTACACGGCCGGGCCCGTTCCCTGTGGTGTATGCGAGTCGTGCATGCGCCGGAAACGTGCTTTTTCAAGGGTAGGTGTTCCTGACCCATTACTGGAACGACTGGGAAAATCTTAATGCTGACACCAGTGGTTATAGATTCGAAATGAGCCTGGACGAAGAAATTACAGAGATAGAGGACGAGATACGCAAGACCTCTTACAATAAGGCAACCTCACACCACATCGGCAGACTGAAAGCAAAACTTGCCCGCCTGAAAGAAGATATGGTAAAACGTGCCTCGTCAAAAGGCGGAGGAGATGGTTATTCGGTCCGTAAATCGGGAGATGCGACCGTGGTACTGGTGGGGTATCCTTCAGTGGGCAAATCCACATTGCTGAACCGGTTGACCGGTGCCCAGTCCAGGGTGGGGGCATACGAGTTCACTACCCTGGACGTGGTCCCTGGTACCATGTTCCATAAAGATGCCACTATCCAGATACTGGACGTTCCCGGCCTGGTGCGCGGGGCAGCCTCAGGGCGCGGGCGCGGAAAAGAGGTCATATCAGTGGTCAGGAATGCTGAACTTATCATATTCCTTATCGACGTGTTCCAGACCGGGCATCTGCAGGTACTTGAAAAAGAACTCTATGATGCCGGTATCAGAGTGAACACCCGCAGGCCTGATGTGAAGATAGTGCGCAAGTTCAGGGGCGGTGTCGGCATCAACTCAACCGTGGAAACGGAACTGGACCGGGAAACCATCCTGTCCATACTCAAGGAATACAAGATGCACAACGCTGACGTGCTGATACGGGACAACGTGAACATAGACGAGTTCATTGATGCGCTGCTGGGTAATCGCAAGTACATCAAAGCAGTTACCGTTATCAACAAGGCTGACCTGGTGGACGAAGCCTTCAAAACCAATCTCAGAGCCAATTTCCCGGATGCAATGCTCATCTCGGCTGACATGGATAAGAACCTGGACCCCCTGAAAGACCTTATATTCGACAACCTGAAATTCATCCGCCTGTACATGAAACCTCAGGGAGAGCCAGCTGATATGGACGAGCCCATGATTATCCAGGAAGGGGTCAGTGTGGGTGATATCTGCGACAAACTGCACCGTGATTTTAGAAAAAGGTTCAGGTATGCCCAGGTATGGGGCCCCTCTGCCAAACATGCAGGCCAGCGCGCCGGCCTGGAACATATATTAATGGACGGCGATGTATTGACCATTGTAACCCAGAAGTGACCTTACCATGGAGCAGCGAATCACACCTAAAAAATTCAATATCCTATTGACCGTTTGTATCTACCTGTCATTTATCGGCGCCATAATCTCCCTGTACATGACCTGGGTGTTCGTGGTATGGATATTCCTGATCCTCGGCCTGTTATTCTTTATGGCCCGCAATGCCACGTTTATTATGGAAAAAGTGGTACAAAAGCGATTTAGCTATGATAAGAGCTCTGGTTCTCATTTTGATGATGACCTTGGTGAAGACACTGATGATAAGAACCGGTGACCACGGTCAACCCAGGAACGTTTCTATACGTTCAAGCGCGGTTTTTAGTTCATCCAGACCGGAAGCATAGGAACATCGTAAAAATCCGGCACCCGATTCCCCGAATACATCTCCGGGAACCACGGCCACCTTTTGCTGGTTTAACAGTTCTTCTGCAAACTGCGATGAGGTCATGCCTGTGGATTGCACAGACGGGAATGCGTAGAATGCACCTCTTGGCTCAAAGCAGTCCAGGCCCAGCTCGTTGAGTCCTGTTACAAAAAGCTTCCTTCGCCGGTTATATTCCCTGACCATGGCCTGCATCTCGGAATCGCCTTTGTTCAGAGCCTCGATAGCCCCTATCTGGGATGTGATGGGTGCGCATAACATGGTATACTGGTGAATGAGCAGCATGGCTTTGATAATATCGGGCGGGCCCATGGCATATCCAATGCGCAGCCCGGTCATGGCATGGGACTTTGACAGGCCGTTTAGCAGTATGGTACGTTCATCCATACCGTTGAGTGATGAAAAACAGGTGTGTTTACCGTTGTAGGTAAGCTTGTCGTACACCTCATCAGATATGACCAGCAGGTCGTGTTCCACTGCCACATCTGCCACTTCCTCAAAATCCTTCCTCCCCATCACAGCACCGGTCGGGTTGTTGGGGTAGCTCAGTATGATGGCTTTGGTCTTTGGGGTAATAGCATCTTCCAGTTGTGCCCCTGTCAACCGGAATTCGTTTTCCCGGGTAGTGGAAACGGTAACAGGATTGCCTCCGGAAAAAACAATACACGGTTTATACGATACGTAACTGGGCTCGTGGACAATGACTTCATCCCCCGGATTGACCACAGCACGCAGGGCAAGGTCAGCGGCCTCGCTGACACCGGTGGTTACAAGTATCTGGTCTACGGGGTCATAGTTCACTCCATAGTCCCTCTGGAACGAGTTGGACACGGCTTCCCTGAGTTCAAGCAGGCCGGCGTTGGAAGTATATGACGTGAAACCTTTCTCCAGTGAATAGATACATGCTTCCCTGATATGCCAGGGCGTAACAAAATCAGGTTCGCCCACACCCAGGGAGATAACATCATCCATACCGATGACCATATCAAAGAATTTCCTGATACCCGAAGGTGGGACCACACGTACCCTGTCAGAAACAAATTTTCGTGTCTGGTTCATCGGTCGCTCACATCATCTTAGGGAGTAATGGCCAGTCTTTTTGACTTGTCCTTCTCGAATAGGGTAACTCCGTCCTCTTTGTAGGTCTTGAGCACGAAATGTGTTACCGTGCTCTGCACCTGGTCGAGGGTGGCGATCTTCTCTGCTACGAAAAAAGCCACGTCCTTCATGGAATGGCCGCGCACGGTCAGGGAAAGGTCATGGTCGCCCGATATCAATCGCACAGACCTGACCTCGGTAAAATTGGCAATGCGCCTGGCGATGACATCGTATCCCGACCTGTCACCCAGGGAGATCTTGAGTTCGATGATGGCATAGAGGTATTCTTCACCCACCTTATCCCAGTCAATGACAGCCTTATATTTTCGGATGATACCGCTATCCTCCAGTTCCTTGATGCGGGAGCGAACCTCCGTCTCAGGATAACCGGTAAGCCTGGCAATTTCTGCCGGGTCGATCTTTGGGTCCTGCTCTATAATCTCTAATATCTCATTCATGTCCATGCCTCACTTCAAATAAGCGTATTTTCTATGTATTTACAGGACATAGATATTACGCTTACTTACACGGGTGCAAGCCTGTCAAGGGTATCGCACAATTTATTCACGGTATCCTCTACGGTCTTCATGCCCTCTTCATCGGTATCGGCTTCCTTTTGTGTGATGCCGCCAAAATGACTGTTGTCGCCTACCACTATCATACCGTGGATATGCATCCAGGCATGAATGGACCAGACAGTATATTCCTGCCCACCATTACGGGAGGCCCCGACGGACAGTGCAGCACCGACCTTATCCTTCAGTAAAAACCCATTTCTCCTCAGGGGAAGGGTACGGTCGAACAGCATCTTTAACTGTCCGGACAGGGTTCCGAAATATACGGGCGAGGAGGCAATGATGCCATCGGCAGATGCAAGAGAACTGTTGATCCCTGCCATATCATCCTCGATGGGGCAGCTGTTTTTTTTTCTGCATACATGGCAATCCGTACAGGGGGATATGCGGGTATCGGCGAGGGAGATCTTTTCGACTTCAAATCCTCTTTGCCTGGCAATGTCCAGGCAACGGTCGATCATGTGGCTGTTACTGCCGTCCCGGTTGGGACTGCCGGATATTCCAACAATTTTCATAGTATTACTTCACCAAACCTTCAGGTATCATGGTTACCGGGGTAATAACTTTTCCTGTGCGTTCTTCTTTTTTTTGTATAAATTACCATACTTTTATTGAATTATTTTAATACGTTAACTTGAATATGATTGATGTCCCATCAGGAATTGATGATCGAGAATAAACAGAATATCATCACTTTTTTCCAGAAAAGTGATGCTGAGGTTACTATAATGGATATCGCCGACAACTGTCAATGAGAGTGTACTATCGCTGAAAGATATTTGACCATCCTGGTATTGAGCAGCGTAATCAGGATGAACCGAAATTCAGGTCAGCATGACCTGTTTTCACTGCGGTAAAATCAATGAAAAATGTTGTTCAATAGCAACAGGCTACCTGATAATGTTCAGCTTGCTCAAATCTTCTTTTGTGATGAGATAATAAGCATCATATCGTTCAGCGAAATCCATTATCTTCTGGTTCACAACTCCCCGGCTGTGTGCATACGCGGCATCATGTCCTGATTGCTGCAGTACGTATTCATTGTTGCCGACCTTAATTACAGTAAAAATATCTTCTCCGTCCCCGACTCCTATATGGAGCACATCCCCGGATTCCAGATCCTTTACGATATTGGGTCTATTCTTGGTCTTGACGCCGTATTCAATACTCATTTGATTACCTTCAGTTATTAATTGGAATTATGCCATTGAAAAAGAACGCACCGCTTGTTTTAGTGCATCCACGCATGGCGGTACTCTAACAAATGCTGCGTTATCATTTAAAACTATTTATTGATACACTGATACTACGTGAAACACTGCTACGCAATAGCCTTCGGTTGAAGCTGCTCAACCATACATGACTACCCTCATATCACTATTTTTCGCATGAAATATATACCTGCAGACCAATCCAGTGCACCATGCGCCCGCACATAACCATCAATGCAGCCATGTCCGCAGACGGAAAGATATCCACTCACAGGCGAAAACAGGTCAGGATCTCCGGAAATGATGATTTTAACAGGGTGGATACTATACGTGCACATGCCGATGGTGTGATGGTGGGTATAGGGACCGTGCTTGCTGATGACCCCAGTCTTACAGTAAAATCCGGGCAGCTCAGGTCTGAGCGCAAAAAGCGGTGTGGCTCTGAGGACCCGGCCAGGATCGTAGTTGACAGTATGGCAAGGACACCCCTAGATGCCGATATTTTCAAAAAAGGAGAGGGGGAAAGGATAATTGCCGTGTGCGAGAATGCACCAAAGAGCAGGGTCGAAGCACTGCAGCAACAGGGAGCCAGGATTATCACAACAGGTGAAAAGCAGGTGGACCTTGCAGGACTGATGTCAGAATTAAAGGCGCTTGGCATTGATACGCTGATGGTTGAGGGTGGAGCGACCCTGAACTGGTCACTGCTATCCCAGGGACTGGTAGATGAACTCTCTACGTACATCGGTGCCCTCGTACTGGGAGGACAGGGCGCACCAACATTGGTGGACGGTATCGGGTTTGCCGATATCACAGATGCTGCCGGGCTGGAACTGGTGTCAATGGAGCCGATGGACAACGGTGTATTGCTCAGGTGGAGTGTACTGGATAAGAAAAGTGGATAGGTACACTCATAAGGACACGGGTAAGTGGACAGGTATGTGCACCTATCCGGCAGGATAAGGATCCACTCTGCAAACATATAAACTAATAAATACGGGCTGCGCATATTGTGAGCCATGAACACCAGGCACGTAAAACTTATTGCCACTGTAATGCTTTTATTAATACTGGCGGTATTCGTCACGGCATGTACCGAATCAGAAAAATCCGGACAGAACCGGGTGGCTACACTCGAGACCAGTAAAGGGGTCATCAAATTCGAACTCAATGAAGATAAAGCCCCGATATCCACATCCAATTTCATCGAACTGGCACAGTCGGGTTTCTATGACGGACTGGTATTCCACAGAGTGGTCCCCGGATTTGTGATACAGACCGGCGACCCCACAGCTACCGGCACGGGCGGCTCTGATAAGACCATCCCGCTGGAGATACATCCTGACCTCACGCATACCCTGGGCGCAGTGGGTATGGCGCGCTCTTCAAACCCGAACAGTGCCACCAGCCAGTTCTACATCACACTTGCACCCCAACCCGGCCTGGACGGCAGTTATGCGGTTTTTGGGCAGGTACTCGAAGGCCAGGATGTGGCATCCCTGATACAGCAGGGTGATACCATGATAAAAGTAACAATAAGTGAAAAATAACTTTTTTACAATCTCTATTGAACCGCTGTTGGAAAGTGTTTTATCCCATCTTAATAAATGTATCATTGAACAGTATTATTGATCGTACAGGAAATTTCCATGAGTCAACAGGATAAAGATGAGCTTATAAAAAGAATCCTTGAACGAAAGGAGGAACGTAATGCTGTCATCCTTGCGCACAATTACCAGCGGGGGGAGGTCCAGGACATTGCTGATTTTGTGGGTGATAGCCTGGGATTGAGCCAGCAGGCTGCCAAACTTGACGCTGATGTCATTGTATTTTGTGGTGTGGATTTCATGGCAGAAAGTGCTGCAATACTGAGCCCTGGCAAGACCGTGCTGATGCCTGAAACCTCGGCAATGTGTCCCATGGCTGCCATGATCACACCGGAAGACCTGGTCAGGACCAGGCAGAAATATCCTGATGCTGCAGTTGTATCCTATGTGAATACCAGCGCAGCTGTAAAGGCGGAATCAGATATCTGCTGTACGTCATCCAATGCCATCCAGGTGGTGAACAGCCTGGATGAGGATGTGGTGATATTCGTGCCTGATAAGAACCTGGCACTATATACCCAGCGCTTTACTGATAAGATGATCATACCCTGGGACGGGTACTGCCCTACTCACCACCAGATACTGCCAGGCGATATCCTGCTCATGAGAGAAGACCATCCCGAAGCTGAAGTGATCGTGCATCCTGAATGTAAACCCGAGGTTATTGATGCAGCAGATACGGTGTTGAGTACCGGGGGCATGCTCACTCATGTAAAGAAGTCACAACATAAGGAGTTCATAATAGGGACCGAAGTTGGTATGCTGCACCGGCTCAGGAAGGATAATCCTGATAAGATATTCTATCCGGCCTCAAAGTACGCGGTTTGTCCAAACATGAAAATGAACGACCTGAATAGCATCGTTATGGCACTTGAGGAGAACAGGCATGTCATCACTGTACCTGAATCCGTGCGGGTACGGGCCAAACAGACACTGGACCGCATGCTTGAAGCGGGACGGGGCGATTGATGCCAGAGAGTGTAAAGTATGTCAGGGCGGTCTTTGAACTGCTCAGGTGGGGTAATTGTGCTATGGCAGGGTTTGCCGCCCTGGTGGGTACATTGATAGCATTCCTGGCATTACCTGATTCTCTTGAGGTTGTGCTGGTGTATGAACCGGTGCTGGTGTTTGGTGCTGTTTTCCTGATAACAGGGGCAGGTAATGCTGTAAACGATTATTATGATTTTGAGATAGACCGTATAAACCGGCCTGAGAGGCCCATACCATCAGGCAGGGTCGGGCGCTCATCTGCCCTGTACCTGTCATTCCTGTTATTTGCGCTGGGGATCGCTCTTTCCTCCTTGCTGGGGCCCTTATGCCTCGTTCTGGCCATGTTCAATTCAGTGATGCTGTTTTTGTATGCCAGCAATTTTAAACGCATGGCATTGATGGGAAACCTGGTTGTCGGATACCTGACGGGTTCGACCTTCCTGTTCGGGGGCGCACTGGCCGTTTTTCAGGGGACAGGCATCCAGTCTACAGTGATATTGTTCATACTGGCAACCCTGGCCAACCTGGCAAGGGAAATAGTAAAGGATATCCAGGATATGGAAGGTGACCTTAAGGGTGGGGCGCATACCCTTCCGATAAAAATTGGTGCCCGTGGTGCGGCCCGAGTCGCCGCTGTGGCCGGGATATCGGGTGTGGTTCTCAGCCCGCTTCCATTTTTGTTCAATGTGAACAATGCTTTTGGTATATCTTATCTTGCAGTAATATTTATTGCGGATATGTTGTTCTTAGTAGCGGTAAATGAGGTATTGTTCAGAAACAATGCAGCTAAAGCCTCAAAATTATTAAAGATGGCCATGTTCGTGGCTCTGGTTGCCTTTGTTGTGGGTGCGGTTTTGTAGTAGGCATTGTGCTGGAGTGAGCGCGGTCTTGGAGGAGGAGTTGTGCTGGAGTGAGCGCGGTCTTGGAGGAGGAGTTGTGCTGGAGTGAGCGCGGTCTTGGAGGAGGAGTTGTGCTGGAGTGAGCGCGGTCTTGGAGGAGGAGTTGTCTTGGAGTGAGCGCGGTGTTGGAGGAGGAGTTGTGCTGGAGTGGGCGCTACGTTGGAGTGCTTTTTTAGATTTTATACAATGAATCACATTACGATTTCTATATCAGAAATCCTATGTGGTCAATTTACTGTATTGGGGTTTATTTTGCCCTATATTATTATCATAATGTTTAAATAGGCTTAATAATATGTTAGGGAATTGATTTACTGCCTGATTTATATTATATCGAAGGAAGTACAGTATTATGAAAGACAGAATTGTTCCAACAGCACCGGTAGAACGTCTCATCAGGGCAGCTGGCGCACACAGGGTTAGTGCTACTGCCAGTGATGCCCTCGCAAAGCATCTGGAAGAATATGGTATTAAAGTGGCCAAAAGAGCTAACAGTCTGGCCTTGCACGCAAAAAGGACAACCGTTAAGGGAGAGGACATCGAAGAAGCCCTTAGACAGATGAATCCGTGAAAGCTCCAAACGCCTGTGTACCTATACAGGCATGCTTTTTTTTTAATAAATTGTTACATCAAAGATTTGTCTGATTAATACTGGTGACCATCGTTTCCATTTTTGCCAGTATATTGTTCACATCTGCGTTAGGTTCCACCAGAACCATAATCAATGTGTTCGTGTTAATTTTTCGCAATGCTATTATGCCATTATCAGTGTAGGTCAGATTGTACCTGAAGCCTGTATAATCCAGCCGCGTGGCCATTTCCTGGGTGTATCGATAAATAACAGACGAAACTGCGTGGGCCAGTTTTGTATTTACTTTCCTGTTAAAATGACTTGACACTTCAAGTCCTGCGGGAGTGGAGATACCTATACCCACAACACCTTCCACAGTAGAGCAATAATCATCAAGCAAATTATATAACGTCTCAGACAAACGTTCACTCAATTCAATTTCATCCCCATTCATTTTTTACATTATTAACAAATACTATGTAAATCTAACAGATGATAATATTTACGATTTATATTGAAACCAGGGTCAGACCATGAAATTAAAAGATTTGAACGAACGGGACATTATTTCCCTCATTACCGGGATCTTTCAGGCGGAACCAATTGATACTGTATCGCCCTTTCCAATAGTGGGGCCCGGTGAGGATGATTGTTCGGTTATAGAGTTGGGTGAAGGCAGATACCTGGTATCGTCCACAGATATGCTTCATGAGAGTACGGATTTCCCCAAAGGGATGACCCCGTGGCAGATAGGCTGGATGAGTGTGGCTGTAAACCTCAGTGATATTGCCGCCATGGGGGCTAAACCTGTTGGTGTCATGATGGCACTGGGACTGCCCCCTACTACCGAACTGGATTTTATTAAGGAACTTGCCAGAGGTATGGATGCCTGCGCCCGCCAGTATGGAACAAGCATTATCGGTGGCGACGTTGACCGGCACGATGAACTGACCATCGTGGGCTCTGTACTGGGTTTGGCCGATGACGGATATCTGGTGCGAAGAAAGGGAGCACAGGTAGGTGATGTGGTGTGCGTAACAGGTGAACTGGGTGCAGCCGGTGCGGCACTGGATTCGCTCCGGAATAAAACAAAAGCATATCCCTATGTAATGAAAAAACTCTACATGCCTGTACCCAGGATACGTGAAGGGATGGCCCTGGCACAAACAGGCTGCCTGACTTCGATGATGGATATCAGTGATGGACTGGCATTGTCGTTGCACGATATTGGAGTGGCCAGCGGTGTGGGATTTTGCATCAATCCTTCCAGTATACCGGTACACAGGACCGTTCGGCAGATGGCTGGTAATGAAGCCCGGCTTGTTGAGTGGAGCGTGTATTCCGGTGGTGATTTTGAACTGCTGTTCACTATCCGGGCCGGGTGTGTGGAAAAGGCCAGGAAAATGGCTCATTTCACGGTGATAGGTGAAGTCACTGCCGGCGGGATTGTCTTTTTGCAGGATGGCCACACCACTGAGCTGGAGGCCAGGGGATACCTGCAGTTCGGGGATAAAGTATAATTAGCTGCAATTAAAGGTTGATACCATGGTTACATGTCCCACATGCGGAGGAACAACCTGTATCGACCCGGCCGATGATGTGCTGGATTCCCTCTACCAGATATATATGGCCTGCCCGAAGTGCCAGCCTGAACCGGGATGGAAAAAACATACTGCTCTTGCAGACCAGCCCGGCCTGCCTGCATTGGAGCATTTTGATGCGGGTATGTTGCGGTGCACCTCTTGCGGCCGCAGACCCCTGGATGCAGTGATGGCACATGCCCTGTCCATTATGATGGAGCACGGGGACCGGAACAATGATGCAGGACTCTCACAGGTAGGTACACCGCTTATTGCCAGGGGATTCCCCATCATGTACCCGCCCAGGTTGGGTCCTGATAGTATTGTCCTGATAACAGATTCTATAGGACAGGCGACAGCTGAGGATATTGTGAACAGGGTGCCCGAGGTCAGGGGCGTGGTGTTGCGGCATGGCGGACAGGCCCAGAGCGTGGGGATACTTGACTCTGGCTCCAGCCCGCATGAATATACCCTGCTTGCGGGTTGTGACATGAGATGTGATGTTGCCCAGACCGCTTTTGGTGAGCTGGTGATATATAAGAGCCAGAGCAAGATACATATCGAGTTCGATAACCGCCATAAGATGGATATGCTCGGGAAACTGGACAGGGAAGGTCTGCTGGCTGGTAAGGTGGTGGTGGATGGGTTGTGCGGTCCCGGTACCCTTGGACTTATGGCTATGCTGGCGGGTGCCTGCAAGGTGGTGTTCAATGATGCCTGGCGCCCTGCTATTGAGAACGTGCTGTTGAACATTGAAGTCAATAAAGCGCTGCTGGGTGCGGATGCGGACCTGGAAGTCATCACGACATTGGACGTACTGCCTCTGGTGGGGGATGAACCGGTACTGGTAGCCAGGGTGATGCGGGAAAGGGGACGTGTTGCGGCTGAAGTGTATTTTGGGGACCTGCGCAAACTCGCGGGAATCGTTGAAAAATGGGATGTATGCCTGATCGATGCTTTTCCGGCAATGGAGACTTCGGCGCTTGTCAATACCTGGACCGCGAAGCATCCCGGTGGTAATGTGGTTGTGGTATGAGAAAAAAAGGTATGGAAGAGGGGTGAAGGGTTAATGATAGGTAAATGAGTGAGGATAGTAAGCCCCCTTCTGTTTTAGCGGCACTTCCCTTGGGATGTGGTCCGCCATATAACGGCATTCGGCTAAGCGCCAACTCCGGGCCGGCCCCGGACGTGCCGTATGGCCCCTGTTTGGCTTGCACCCACGAGGATTCACGCGTTCCATCCGCTTATCCGCGCGACCTCAACCTTGCGGTATCATTGCATTGACGCGGTGCGGTATCGTTTCTGTGCCATCATGCGGCCCGGCGTTAAGCCAGACCGTGAGCCGCCGGTTTTGCACGGCAGCTGCCAGGACTCTCATCCTACGTCCACTACAGGCGTTCGTGTGTCCGGGTGGTGGGGGGACTTTCCTCAGGTCAATTGACCCGGAGGCCGTCCTTCCTCTCTCGGGATGTAATAGGTGGATGTGGGGTATAAGGTTTGTTGTTGCTTTGTTATTGTTTGTGGTTACACCACACGCAGGGATGGAATAATAGGATCGATTCCATTAGATATCTGTACTTACGATAGAAAGAAAAAAAGAGTGGTTGTGGGTAAAAAATTTACCCACTTAAAACTGATTTAAGTTGAAAAAATTACTTTTTCGTGCTCTTGTTCAACTTGTAACCACCATAAATGAAGAGACTTGCCTGGAAAATATAAAATATACTTTCAAACCACTTCAAACTAAATTCTGTATTAAATCCGAATTCAATTCCATGACCAAAGTATCTGCCTGAAGCACTCAGGAATCCGAAGATACCCATTAATAATAGAAATTTGAGTAAATCCTTGTTAAGCGCTCCTTCAAATGCCTTATACGCTTTGTAATATAGGAATATTACACCTACATATATCAGTGCAATGACTATTTTTAATGCGGGATTGAATATGCTAGTCTCATAATTAAAATCTAACATTTTCATTCACCTCTTTGACATATTTCAAGAATTTTGCAGCAACAAGCAAATTCATAAAGGCAAATGCCAGGAAGAATAATGATTCGCCCCATTTGAAATCGAGGGTTATAATATCCCCTAAAAATCTAAAGGTAAACGCCGCAATTCCAAGAACCAGACTTACCATTAAAAAATTAAGTCCTTTCTTAAAATCGCCACCATATGCTTTACGTGCCTTATAAAAAAGTATCAAAGCAATTACATAAAGTAAAGGAGCTAACCACTTAAGTATTGGATTTAACATACTTGTCTTGTAGTTTAGTATTTCTATTACCATTTTTTTTCACCCCTAAATTTTATCAAATTCTTTTGCTTGATCTTCACCCAAAAATACAGTTACTTTCTCCCTGCATTTTCGAACACATTCATCCTCACTTAATCTATCAACGGTTGCAGCACTTGCAGGACCGAAGAATTTCGCCATGAGTTCTTTACATTTTTTTTTTTCGCCATAGATTCACCGCCCGTGAATAATGTCTATATATCATCATCATTGTGATGAGGATATAATATATAGACATTAATATATATATATCGTTATTGTGCGTCCTCGAAAGTAGCTCTCATGATGTCCTGCAAAATGGTTGAGCGATACTTCCGGGTAGGGGCAACTTCTGTTCCCACAGGATGTTCAGGAAGTCCTTCAGCGAGGTTGACCCCCGGTCAATTGACCCGGGATGGTCCTTCCTCTCATGAATGTAAAGAATGTATGTGGAGGATAAGGTTTATTTTGGCAATGGCAGGTTGGCCAGGTAACATGTACCGGGCCGGACAGGTAAAAGATTTGCCAAAATCTTGTTCCTGCCTGTACCAGTAGAGTTAACGTAAACGTACTCTCAAAATTTAGCGATTTCTGCGCCTGTTCGGTTGCTGACTCGTTCTTGAGATAGCGTTATTCATGTTTTTATAGGGTTTTCGCACCACAACTTTCTCAAAAGCAGGGACTTTCACTTTCCTTATCTCTACATTATTGTGTTTCAATATGCTTGAAAAATTGTCCTTATCACTTTCGCAAAGGATACTTATTGCCTTCCCTTTGGCTCCTGCTCGTGCAGTTCTGCCGATCCTGTGGATATACTGGTTGCTCTCCCTGGGTATATCATAATTGTAAACATGGGAAATACCCTCGATATCAAGCCCTCTTGCAGCCACATCGGTGCATACAAGGACACATGATTTCCCTGTATGGAATTGCTTCATGACACTGATCCGTTTACCCTGGGTCAATCCGCCATGGATTGCCTGTGCATCAATATTTGAAGCCCTCAGGTTCTTTGCAACTCTATCCGTATTTCTTTTCGTATTGCAAAAAACCATTACGAGGTCTGATTTTTCATGCTGTAACAGATGCACCAGTAACGATAATTTCATATCATCTCTAACCTGGTAGTACGCCTGGTCCAGATTACCTGCATCAACAAACGGGTCAACAGAGACCTGGACCGGTTTGTTCATACTGTTCCTGGAGAGTTTGACAATATCACTTGAGATCGTTGCCGAGAATAAAAGGGTCTGCCTGTCCTTAGGACACTGCTTGATGATCTTTTCCACATCATTTTTGAATCCCATATCAAACATGCGGTCTGCTTCATCGAGGACAAGGGTTTCTATATCACCCAGTTTCAACGTTTTTCGTGCAAGATGGTCAAGCAGCCTGCCTGGTGTTCCTACCACAACATCTGCGGTCTTCAATGCCTTTATTTGAGGGCTGATACCAATACCCCCATAGACTGCAACAACCTCTAAAGGTTTGTATGCTGAAAATTGCCTAAAACTGCTTGCTACCTGCTCGGCCAGTTCCCTGGTAGGTGTCAGGATCAAAGCCTGGGTACCTTTTCCTTTGACAGAATTCTGCAATATACCTACTGCAAACGCGAGCGTCTTTCCTGAACCTGTGGATGAACCTGCAATTACATCGTTTCCTGCAAGGATCAATGGAATGGCTTTTTCCTGTATTTCGGTGGGATTTTCAAATCTCTGTTCAATAATTGACTTTAAAATAGGCTTCGTTATACCTAATTTTCTAAAATTTTCCATAGTAAGACTTTCCATGATTTTTCAAAAAAAAGCTGTTTCATGGCTTTTTATTGGTAATTTCGCTGAATATATAATTAAACAATTAAGAGCCATTAGTACAACTTATGATAGTCAAGATTAATTTACGCTTAAAAGTTATTGAGCTCTTCTAATGCTGGGTGCATCCTTATACTTTTGCCTGGTCTATCACAATAAACTACGATTCGCCTGTAAGGCACCTGATTATTCTATATATCATTCATTCTGCCTGGACCGTCGGTATAGGTATGGGTCAGGTTTGAGGTAAGGCACCTGATTATTCTATATATCATTCATTCTGTCCTCGGCCAGATTCGGGTCCAAGGTTTTTTCATTATATTCACTTCCTGAATTATGTAATCATGTCAGTAGTAACGTTCAAAATTGAACAAAAATTGGCCGAAATGTTTTTATGAGAGTGTCATCATACTATTTTAATAAGTTGCTGGGTTGGGTGATATTTTTGGGGTCAGATTTCAGAGTATTCGGAAGAATTACAGAGTCCTGGTCACAGGCCGGGATGGCCGGACTTATCGTGGAAGCATATGACAAAGATAGCGTTAATGACGATCTCCTTGGCTCGGTCACTACCGGAATAACGGGAAATTTCGAGATAACATTTGAAAAGTCAGATTTCAAGGAGAGATACGGGGATGATAACCCTGATATCTACCTGAGGGTAAAAACGCCATCTGGAACGACTATCTATTCATCGGAAGAGAACGTACGATATCGAGCTAACGAAGAGGAGGAATTCATTATTGCGATTGAAGAAAGTACCCTGAAGAGCAGAAAGCATACCCTGAACACCAATCTGGATCTCAGTAACGTTAAAGATGCGGATACAACCAGGTCCATCAAGGTCGCTGCCGTAAGGGATGGGAAGATTCTCGAGTCAAAGGTCATTAAACTCAGTGAAGTTGAGAATATCAGCTCAATTCCCATTGAGATCGAATACTTTACGGGTGAAAGGGAAAAACCCCTTGGAGTGAATTTAGTGGCCGGACCTGATGTACCGGAGAAGGATTTCCTGGCGGCAAGTAATTATTCCCGGTGGATATCACCGAAAGCTGGTTGGAAGGACTTCACCAATAAAGTACCCAACGTAGTTATTCCTGATACTATTTTCAAATGGCTGTGGTGCCACACGTACACCATTCGGGGAAAGGTGGTTTGCCCTGATGGAAATCCTGTTCCCGGTGCAACAGTAGTGGCAAAGGACGTTGATTGTTTCTGGTGGTGGTGCCGGGAAGATACGGTAGGTACTGCAACCACAAACCCGGACGGGACCTTCGAAATGACATTCAAATGGTGTTGCCGCTATCCGTACTGGATATTACGGTTGCGGGACTGGAGGATCAATCCTGATCTGCTGGACAAGATAACGCACCTTGCTGAAATTCCGCCGATCGGCATACCACCCCTTCCTGACCCTGCCCCTGATCTCAGGATCTTTGGAGATATCATAAACCTTCACCGCTCCGTGAATCTCTCAGAGGACCTGAACAGGACAACTGGTATTAGGGAAATGAAAAACATATCTGCGGTCCAGCCCGGTAATCTTGAAACAATGAGGACTGAACTCTTACAGATACTTCCGGCTAATCCTGAATTAAGTGCCCTTCGCATCTGGCCATGGTGGCCATGGAAAGATTGCAGGCCGGACATCATCTTTGAAGTCAGGCAGGACTGCAAGCAACCTGATACCGTGATCTACAAGGAGAATTATTTCAATACACGGTGGAATATCCCCACCCTTCTTGAAGGCGTGACCCTGATAGCGAATGAGGACGCCTGCTGCATACCGGTAGTGGACCCGCCGGAAGGGAATTGTTTCAAATTCTCTGAAGTGGGTTGCACTTCTTTGATGAATATTGGCGGGAACGATCCAATGTCACCGGTGGTAACCGACCTTGAAGGGTTCGCATATCCTGATAATCTTGACAGGCCTTTCGGGGAGACGCTGTCCATCAAGGGAATATTCGGTGACCTGGCAGATGTGGATTACTACAGAATAGCATTTTCAACTGATGGTATCACGTATAATGAGATGCTGCCGGATATGGTAAATAGTTATTCAAGGGTCTTCTGGGGACCGCCTCTTGCTGGCGGGCCGGCCCAGTGGAACACTGTCCTGTTCAAGAAACAGGAAATTGATGGCCACTGGGTCTTTGAGACACGGGAGAAATTTGAGCGGGACAATGATCCTGCATCGTGGGGGATCACCCGTTTCTGGACTTCCAACAAGTATCTGGTAGTGTCCTGGAATACCGATAAGATGGCATCAGACGGTCTTTACTACCTCAAGCTTGTAGCATACGATGAGGGACCGGGCGATACCCTGGTCAATGAAAGAGTTATGCCGCAATGTGGCAGTGAGACCAGTACCAGTCCGATACCCGAGACCTTGCTGATATGTATCGACAACCGGATCATGGGGGTACATCCTCCGTCAGTGCCCAGCCACCCCTGGGGTTCCGGTTTTATCCATCTTGGGACTGTTGAACCGGACTGTGATATCCTGAAGGTCATTAAGAATCCGGGCCAGGCAGATGAGAAGGAGGTAAAGCCCTGCAGCATCCTGAGGCTTAAGGCCGCAGATGATATGCGTATATGCTTCAATGCCAGTGATGTGGACGGTCACCTGCAGGCCTACCACCTGTCATTGCACTGGGGTGAAAGTTCTTATAAGGTGTTGATCAACGGTTTCAACGGGGCATCACTGGGCACGATACAGTGTGTCAATAATGCATGTGGTACTGTTGACCCCTGTGTGAAAGGACATGAGAAGGGACCAAGATACCAGGATGCTGTGGCCCAGGGTGCTGACAGGCCCATATGGTATGGAGGGAATTACCGGATCGGTTTGAAGGGTTCTGATTTCCCCACCTGTTGCGCCTACCAGTTGAAACTCAGGACCTGGAAGAGAACCTTCAGGGGCTGCGATGATCCGTATAATTTCCACTGGAATGTCACTGAGTATAGCTTTACGGTGATCAGGGAAGACCTTATTGGAAATCCTCTGTTCAAGGAATGCCAGGAGATATGTCCTGATAGTCTTAAGAAGGAAAAGGCCGCTAAGATGCTGACTGATGTTATTCAATAAGGGGAAACCCTTATTGATTCTCCTTTTTTCTTCGTGCTTTGTGTTGAGATAGTCACGGACCTTCTGCAAGAAGCAGGAGGCATCAAAGCTGATTCTCGAATAATTAAAATGCTAATCTATTAATGGAATTTATGCTACAATGAAGCGCAGGCATCCAATTTTAAATAAGGGAAGCTGATTACTGATTGAAAAGATATATATTAATTAGAAATTAACATGATATTAAGGTGATATATATGGTTCAGGCGATAATAAATATTGAAGAACATACTAATAGAATCTTGAATATCGTCAAAGCCAAATATAGCTTAAAAGACAAAAGTGCTGCTATTGACCTCATGGCAACACAATATGAAGAAGAAATACTCGAACCAGAATTAAAACCAGAATATATTGAAAAAGCCGAGAAAATAATTCAGCAAAAACCGATTGATTTAGGTGGTGTTGAAAATTTAAAAGATAGATTAGGCTTTTGATCTTTATGTATAATTTAAAGATAAAGCCTGACCTTGAAAAAACGCTTAAGAAACTGGCCAAAAATAATAGGAAACACGTTGAAATAATTCTAAAAAAAATTGATGAAATCCTAGAGAATCCTCATAGATATAAAAACCTTCGTGCACCTTTGAATGATTGGAAACGGGTACATGTGGATAAACATTTTGTTTTGATTTTTTCAGTTGATGAAGAATCAAAGAGTGTTACGCTGGAAGATTATGACCACCATGACAATATCTATAAACACTAAGCTTTTGAATTAATTTGCGCCTGCTTTGGATTAGATAATCTTTTTTTTCAATTATATTGACGCGACCATGAACTAGCTGATGTACAATCACTATACCCCGGACTTAAGTCACAAGGCCTATATAGAGCGTTTTTAGGTATATTTCTATGATATGATTATTCAATGAAAGTTGAAATATACTTTTGTTAGGAGATTTCTAAGTTAAAATAATAATTGATTTACTTTTTTAATTTTTCGAAATATCTAAATCATCCAAACGGTTCTATTTCTCAAATTCATTGATGATATTGCATTTCTTAGATATGTCTCGTACTTTTGGCAATAGCCGGATATCTTCAAGAATTTTTATTTCTTTTTTAGGATTAACAAATCTCTTCCATATTCAGTTACTGAATAATTCAGTAACTGAATTACTTATGCTCAAGCACATCTTTTAATCCGGACATTCCATTGACGCTCCAACGTACTGGTTGCTGTAAAGAATCACAATATTCTCCAGCCTTATACAGGATCTCCTCAGTATCAATCAGACCCCAGCCCCTCCTTCGCCTTCACCATCCGCACCACAGCACTATTATACGGCGTCCCAATCCCGTGCTCCTCACCCAGCCTCACCACAGCCCCGTTGATAAAATCGATCTCGGTCCGCCTGCCTCTCACAATATCCTGCAGCATGGACGAGCGGTGCTCCCGGGTCGGGGGCAGTTTACGCTCCCATAATATCTGCAAAAACTCCTGCGGCGAGGCCAGCCCCAGGTCAATACCCTCTGCCCTGGCCACCTCAAAAGCCTCTGTAATCATCTGCCCGATAAGCCACCTGGTATGAGGATTGTCAGCGATGCGCCCGTATGGCACCTGGAACAGGGCGGACAGGGGGTTCAGGGCAATATTGTACAGCGCCTTGTGCCAGATATCCCGCATGATATTGTCAGATACCAGGGTGGGTATGCCCGCATCATCCAGCATCCGTGCCGCAGCCTCCACCCTGGGAGCGGGAGGTCCGTCCAGCTCTCCCAGCAATGTCTCGGACGCAATCACTGTCACCTCAACGCTGCCGGGCCCTGTCATGACCGCGCCAAAGATGGCCATGCCCCCCACCATCCTGTCCCTGCCCACAATACCGGCCAGGGTCTCAACATTGCCCAGCCCGTTCTGCATGGATATCACCATGGTGTCCGGTCCCACCAGAGGGAGAACCTCCCGGGCAGCCAGGGCCGTATCAAAGGACTTGACTGTTATGAACACCATATCCTGGTATCCGTCCTTGTGTTTGGCATGCTGCCGGTCTGGACAGGGAACCGGGGGGGCGGTGCAGGCCGCAATGCTGCGCACCGTATGTTCACCCCAGATGCCGCTGATGTGCAGCCCGTCCCTGGCTATCGCTTCCATGTGGGGCTGCCTGCCAATGAGCGTCACCCTGTGCCCCTGCCTGGCCAGCATGCCGCCGATGACCGAACCTATTGCACCCGCGCCCATGATGGCGATATTCCTGCCATCATGGATAGTCCGCCCTTCAACTGTCCGGGGTGCGGTACCGTCAATATGAGTATTCATACACATGAACTGGTCGGGCAACCACTAATAAATAGCGTTTTAAAGTGTAGTGATTATCATACCACAGATGGAAAAACACACCGGAACCTCCCCGGCCCGGGAACAGGACGGACAGGTTCGTGAAGAGCTCGTTGAGGAACAGCCTGCCGAATATATCAAACATCCCCTCATAAATCCAAATACCATCGAGCAGCGGCTCTTCCAGCTCAACCTTGCAGCCATGGCACTCAAACAATCCACCCTGGTGGTACTGCCAACAGGCCTGGGCAAGACCATAGTTGCAATGCTGGTCATCGCAGGCAGGTTCACGCAAAAGAACGGCAAGGCCCTTATCCTGTCACCCACCAAGCCCCTGGTGGAGCAGCATGCGGCCTTTTTGAAGAATGCCATGAACATCTCCCCTGATGACATCGTGGTGTTCACAGGCAGCACCCCGCCCGCAAAACGCACAGCCCTTTGGAATAACGCCCGGGTCGTGGTATCCACACCCCAGGTCATAGAGAACGATATGCTCTCCCGCCGCATCGACCTGTCCGACGTGGTCCATATCACCTTTGACGAGGCCCACAGGGCAGTAGGCAACTATGCTTACGTGTACATTGCAGAGAAATACCAGGCACAGGCACATGACCCGCTGATACTGGGCATCACAGCCAGTCCCGGTTCGAACAGCGACAAGATCGACGAAGTGACCCGCAACCTCCATATCTCAAGTATCCAGGTGAGGACAGAGGATGACCCTGACGTGAAACCGTATGTCCATTTCAGGGATCTGGAATGGAGGCACGTGATTGTTCCAGTGGAAATGAAGGGGCTCCTTGATTCCATGAAAACGGTATTGGAAGACAGGTTAATCCAGCTTGGTAAACTGGGTTTTGTGGCCCCCGGTCAGAAATACCTGAACAAACGCGAACTCCTGGACCTCCAATCCAGGCTGCAGGGTAAACTGAGAGGCGGGCCTGACCAGATGGTCTACAAAGCTATCTCCCTGGTCGCAGAGGTTTTCAAGGTGGCACATGCTATCGAAGTGGCCGAAACCCAGGGACCAGAGGCCCTGGCCAAATATTTCGACCGTCTGGAGCATGAGGCAAATTCAAAGTCAGGCAGCAAGGCATCCCGTAGACTGGTGGATGACGTGAACATGCGCCATGCCATGTACGCCCTGAAGGAACTGGATGCGGTCCATCCCAAACTGGATGCCGTGCGGGAGATCGTATCAGGACAGCTGAAGGAAAAACCTGATTCCAGGGTGATCATATTTACCAATTACCGGGATATGTCCGAACTGGTGACACAGAGCCTGGAAGAAGTGGAAGGTGTCAGGCCGGTAAGGTTTGTGGGCCAGGCCAGCAAGTACAAGGATACAGGCCTCACCCAGAAACAGCAGGTGGATATCCTGGACCAGTTCAAGTCAGGGGAGTACAATACCCTTGTAGCTACCTCGGTGGCAGAAGAAGGACTGGATATCCCTGCCACTGACCTGGTGCTCTTTTATGAACCCGTGCCCTCGGAGATCCGCAGTATCCAGCGTAAAGGGCGGACCGGACGCAGTCATGCCGGTAAGGTGATCGTGCTGGTTGCCAAGGGTACCAGGGACGAGGCATATTACTGGAGCAGCCGCCGCAAGGAACAGACCATGAACACCAAGATGCGCCAGCTTAGCAGGAGTGCATCTGATGCAGTCGGCCTTATTCCTGATGGAGTACATTTGGTTGATACACACCAGGCAGGACAAAAACAGATATTTGATTTCGAACAGGAAAAACCCCTGGTATATGTGGACCAGCGCGAGATTCGCTCGGGCGTGGCCCGGGCCCTGGATAGCGGAGGAATTGATATTGTGCTTTCCACCCTTGAAGTGGGTGACTATATCGTTAGCGACCGGGTAGCCATTGAGCGCAAGACCGATATGGATTTCCTGGATTCCATTATTGATAAGGAACGCAACATCTTCAGGCAGCTTTCAGACCTGGCCCGGACCTATGAACGGCCTGTGCTGATCATCGAAGGGGAGAATCTCTATACCGGCAGGCAGTTGCATCCCAACGCTATCAGGGGTGTGCTGGCATCCATTGTTACCGATTTCGGGGTCCCTATCCTCAATACCAGGGATGAAACAGAAACAGCAGAAATGATCGGTGCTATTGCCAGGCGTGAGCAGGAAGATAATAAACGGACGCCAAGCCTTCACGGGAAAAAGACAGCTATGACATTGAAGGAACAGCAGGAATATATCATCTCGGCCATTTCCAATATTGGACCTTCTGCCGCGGGCAAGTTATTGCGCCATTTCGGTAGTGTGGAGGCGGTGATGAAAGCCAGCACTGATGAGTTGATGGAAGTCGAGTTAATAGGCCAAAAGACCGCGCAGCGTATCAGGGAAGTGGTGGGTGGCGATTATAAGGGTTGATATGGGTAAGTGGCGAATATGAAAGACGGTATTCCCTTATCTAATTTATTTTTCTCAGGTTTTTTAGTGCCTTTGTACCGGATTTAATGGCTTCCATCTGCTGCTGTATCCTGCCAAGGTCGGTTTCCCGCTGGAGGTCAAGGCAGAGCTGAACAACTTTGTTAATGATGGTATTATTGATGAAATCCTGCGTTTCGGGTGCAATAATCCTGGCTGCAGTTCTGGTTGTTACTTCACGCTCTGATGCTTCATACCCTGAAGTTCCATGACTTGATGTTTCATACCCTGAAGTTCCATGACTTGATGTTTCATACCCTGATGTCTGCCCGGATGAAACTGGAGGCTCTGAAGATGTAACTATTTTTGGTGTTGGCGGTGCTCCCTGTGTCACTGTCGCATGGGATGATGCAAGTTGTCCTTGGGAAGATAATGCCTGGTGTGGTATTGAAGGATTTGTTTTACCCGATAACGTGTTGGTCGTATTTTTTCTTGATTCGATAATGCCAGTATTATTAGAACCCTTAGAATTATCGGAATCACAAAGAGGACATACCACATTACCATGGTAACGGAACAGGGGAGCACCGCACTCACAATGCTTTGCCAGCATAGTTCCTCCCATCTCGAGGTATTTTCCAATTTTTTCAAGTTTTGTATCTTCTTCAGTCTTTACCAATATTATCACCGAAAATGTTTCATATATTATAAGCAATATATACACTTAAATAAACCGCTGCTTTTTAAAGTAAGTTAAAATTACAAAATAATAATGAAATTATTGATTAAACATGTATCGGTTTTAATTGTAAATGTAAGGATGTGTTCCGAAATGATGAGAAAACCACTAGAACCAGCTGAAGTGATAAGACAATGTATAGAAGTTATTGACCGTATTATTAATGATGATTCAGTTCCAAGAAATATAAGACGTTCTGCTGATGAAATAAAAATCATTCTTTCCAATAATGAAGATTCAACAGCAATCAGAGCTGCTAAAAGTATAAGAATTCTGGATGATATAAGCACAGATCAGAACCTGCCTTTACATACAAGAACAGTAATATGGAATTTGGCAGGGCAGCTTGAAACTGTTCCGGTTGATTTTATTTAGGAAATTGATATTGATATCAGAAAACTTTGTTTTTTTGATATAGATGATATTACTACAAGTACACAGAGTAATTCAAAGTCAAAAATTTGCTGTTGATTTTACTTTCTATGTTCTCTGTGAACTACTTGATTTAACAGTTATCACTTGTTTTCGTTGACTTTTATGAGTTAGTATTTTCTTAGTTTTTACTTTGATGAGAAGACTACCCCCTACCCTATGATTTCGTCTGGAAATTTAATGTAAATGATGGGATGAGATTTTTTATTATTTTTAAGTTGCATAATTATTTTTCTTCTTTTCTTCTCTTCTTCTCTTCTTCTTCTCTTCTTCTTCTCTTCTCTTCTTCTTCTCTTCTCTTTTTATTTTATTTATTTCATTTATTTTACCTGAAATTTTCATTCTATATTATATATTTTAAACAACTGAATAGAAAACTATATATATATATTAAACAAAGTAGACGTCAATACTATTTTTATTATTATGTTATATAATCATACTTTCTATTTTTATTATTGAGTTCCAGTTGAAATCATACGGTCCCTCTTCTTTATAAACTCTCCAGACGAAATAAGGGGGTGTTCCAAAAAATAGTGTATTTGCCAATCTCAATTCAAAAAAAGTAATAAAAAATTTCGAGAATAAATTGCTCTTATGATATTAAAATATTTTTTGTAACTATTCAGCCCTACAAATTATGGCTACTGATACCGAAATGATATTTGGTAGCTTTATGTGAAGAATTTATAGCTAATGTCTTACGATATCGATTTAGAAATTCCTAAGACATTAAAGACGAAAAGCGCAGTGGCTATTGAAAGCGTTTAATAGGCTGAATAGTTACTATTTTTTTTTATATTTTGGTGTTTTTGTTTCTACAAGAAATGAAGGGGTGTTAACCAGAATCTATAAAAAGGTACACTTCCTATGCATCATGTGGAGAACACAAACATCCGGTTTGTAGTTCTGGTGGTAAAAACTTATTGAAAACGTTATTGTCATTAAACATTCCTGGTGGTATGCAAGTGTTAGACCTAAAAACAGAAACAAATTTTTATGAAAAAAAATCTTTGAACGGACTTTTTGAGGACTATCTTAGTAATGTTGTTATCTTTGATAATAAAGAAGTCCTGAGACCGACTTACACACCTGATTATCTTCCCCATAGGGACGAGCAGATCCAGTCCGTAGTCAGTATATTGGTGGCAGCGCTCAGGGGAGATACACCATCCAATATCTTGATCTATGGAAAAACCGGTACAGGCAAAACTGCTGTTGTTAAATATGTGGGGAATGAGCTTGAAAAGACCGGGGAATCACATGCAATGCCCTGTACGGTAATATACATGAACTGCGAGGTCGTAGATACTCAATATCGTCTCCTGGCCACGTTAGCCCGGCATCTTGGTAAAGAAGTACCCATGACCGGATGGCCTACTGACCAGGTATATGAAGAATTCAAGAATTCTCTTGATGAGCAAAAACGTGTGGTCATTGTAGTCATGGATGAGATAGATAAACTTGTCAGAAAGGGAGATGATGTATTGTACAATCTGTCAAGGATCAATGCAGACCTTAAAAACGCAAGGGTCAGCCTCATCGGTATATCAAATGACCTGAAATTCACTGAATTTCTCGACCCGAGAGTAAAGAGTTCACTGGGCGAAGAAGAGATCATATTTCCGCCATATGATGCCGAACAGATACACGATATCCTGGAACAGAGAGCAAAAATAGCATTTAAACGAAATGCACTTGATGAAACAGTAACACGCCTGTGTGCTGCATTTGCTGCCCAGGAACATGGTGATGCACGACGTGCTTTGGACCTGCTCAGGGTTTCAGGTGAGATTGCTGAGCGGTCCAAATCCTCGATTGTTGAAGAAAAACACGTAAGGTCTGCCCAGGATAAAATAGAGGTGGACAGGATAGTAGAAGTAGTGCGCACCCTGCCAACCCAATCTAAATTGGTACTGCTAAGCGTATTGAAGATCAAAGAGCGGCTGGAAAAATCTGGTGACAACATTTCCACAGGCGAGGTATATACTGCCTATAAACAGATGTGCGGTCACATAGGTGCTGACTTCCTTACACAACGCAGGATAACAGACCTGATATCTGAACTGGACATGCTGGGTATCGTGAACGCCATGGTGGTAAGCAAGGGCAGGTACGGGAGAACCAAAGCCATATCACTGAGCGTTCCTGAGAATAACACTAAGAACGTACTTCTGGAAGATTACCGGTTAAAACCCCTGGAAGACTTTATCCCGGTCATGCCTGCCGGGCAGTCCCAGCTATTTTAAGCTGGGATTATTTTTACATTCAAAAATATACTGTTAAAATACACTGTACTCGCTCCATTAATGGACTGCAAGTGAAAGATATCCTACCCAGGGAATGTGCCACCGTGCAACTCCGATGATCCATTCTTTCTTGACAGGTTGATGCCTGCTTGTGGAAGCTGCCTGGTCGATATCCCGGTTATTGTCTCCTTTGGTAATATATCCGGCATGAGGGGCAGGAGGTCCGCCGTTCCACATTGGCTCACCTTCATCCACCCAGTACATGGCTCTGTGGATGATAGGGGTATAGCTTTTGTTGCCGAATTTATGGTAAAGTATTACATCCCCATAATTGTCAAAAGATTTGTATCCGGATAAACTTCCCTGTGTGTATGAGATAATCTCTGTCCTGTCGATAGACTGGATCAACACCACATCACCAATACCGATGTTGGGCAGCATGCTGCCTGATTCCACAGCCACGGCGGGCCTGGGAGTGCCCAGGGTAATCTGGGATACCAGCATGATAAGGAGGATCATACCAGCAATGAAGATGAGGTCTCTTGTGAGCCCTATCCAAAAATTATTACTGGTTTTGAACTGCTCAATTATGTTGAATATCTTTTTTATGCTTGTTTGCCGATCATGAGAATTCATATTGGCGAATATTTATTGCGTGTGAGGTGATAATGTTTTGTGCGAATTTTATGAACATGACAAACCAGGATTCAATGATAATTGAACAATTTGCGCAGGCCGGGTACCAGATTGACCCTGATGCCCTGTCTATCTTAATTGAGAACAATTCAACGCAGGGTTTCATCAATACTATCCTGGATTCACTTGACGAATCCATCCTGGTAGTCGGTCCCGAACATATCCGTCACGGATTACTAGTACCTTCAAAGATACCTTCATCAGCATCACCAGATATTTCCTCATCAATCACGTCAAAGGTGCCTTTATCGGCATCACCGGAAATATCCTCACCAATAACATCAAAGAGACCTTTTTCAGTATCACCGGAAATATCCTTATCAGTTACACCGCAAGCACCATTATCCGAATGTTACCGCGCACCTGTCAGGGATCCTGATTTCGAAGATGAATGGACATGGGACCTGGATGTACTATCTGATATAACTGACCAGTCAACCTGTGTAGGTGAGATAGGGGAATTCGTGGATTATTTCAGGGACCGGTTCACAAAATTGAGCGAAATGCTGAGGAACCGTAATGTCAGTTTCCGGCCCATCGAAAGTCTGAGCCGGCGCACGACCGGGCTGGTAGAGGGACGTGAAGAAGTTTCGCTCATCGGTATGGTATCTAATATTCAGACATCCAAGAACGGTCACAGGATGATAGAGATAGAAGATACTACAGGCACTTTCCGTACCATGGTATTGAAAAAGAACAAGGAACTGTTTGACCAGGCCATGAAAGTAATGCTGGATGAAGTGGTGGGCATTACCGGTACATTGAGCGATGACGGAAACCTGCTTTTCATAAACAATATCATGTGGCCTGATATTCCCACAAGGAACAGTATTGAACTTGGAAAGCCCGGTAGTACAGGACTGGCCGTGCTGATATCAGATATACATGTTGGCAGCGACACTTTTCTGGAACATGAGTGGCTGGCATTCCTCGATTGGTTGAACGGAAATAACAATAACAAAAATAACGGTTCGATCAACGTGTCAGATATCAAATACCTGGTCGTCGCCGGTGACGTTGTAGACGGTATAGGGGTATACCCGGACCAGGAAAAGGAACTGTCCATCCTTGATGTATATGACCAGTACCGCAAGGCAGCCGAATATTTCAACCAGGTGCCCGAACATATCAAGGTAATTATCTCGCCTGGTAATCACGATGTTGTGCGGCAGGCCGAACCCCAGCCTGCTTTACCTGATAAGGTTAAAAAAATGTTCAGACCGGACGTGATCTTCGTAGGCAATCCGGCAGTTGTATCCATGGATGGCGTGAATACTCTTATCTACCACGGGCGAAGCATTGATGACCTTATTGCCGCCCTGCCTGGGATGAAATACGAGGACCCAGCCAAACCCATGATAGAGATGTTAAAGCGCAGGCATCTTTCACCCATCTACGGCAGCAAGGTATCCATCGCACCCGAGAGGACCGACCATCTGGTGATCAATAAGATACCTGCCATCCTGCACTGCGGTCATGTTCACACAGTAGGCTGTACCAATTACCGCGGAGTTCTGGTAGTGAATAGCGGCACCTGGCAGTCCCAGACCGGGTTCCAGAGACGCATGAACCTCCAGCCAGACCCTGCACGCGCCGCAGTAGTGGACCTTGGGAGCCTGGACACAAAGATTATCTCGTTTCAATGAACTTACCAGATGCAATGAACACTTCACCTGACCAGTTCGACCGGTTCAAGAAACAGGGCTATCATATTGTAGGTGCCCACAGTGCGGTAAAACCCTGTCTGTGGTCGGGCAGGGCAGTCAAGGATGAAGGTAGTTGCTATAAATCAACGTTCTATGGTATAGATTCCCACCGCTGTATCCAGATGACACCGTACCTGGGCTGCAACCAGGCATGTATCTACTGCTGGCGTCCCATCGAGCATCCGGTAGACGCTCCCCGACACTGGGACGCTCCCGAGGTAATCGTTGAGGGCTGTATCAATACCCAGCGCAGGTTCATGTCAGGATACGGGGGACTGGAGACTATTGATAAATCATTGTGGCAGCAATCCCTGGAACCCAGGCACGCAGCAATTTCATTGGCAGGTGAACCTACCCTGTACCCTCATCTGGATGGCCTGATAAATGAGTTCCACAACCGTGGCCTTTCTACTTTTGTGGTTACCAACGGCACCAGGCCTGAAGTGATTGAAAATATCAGGCCTACCCAGCTGTACATGAGCCTGGATGCACCTGATAAAGATACTTACAGGGATATCTGTAACCCGCGCAATCCCGGTCATTGGGAGCAGATACTGCGCTCCCTGGCAATCCTGCACGACCACCCTTCCAGAACAGCTATCAGGATAACGCTTGTGAAGGGGCTCAATATCAAGGATATCCAGGACTATGCCAGGCTCATCGAGATGGCATCACCTGATTTTATTGAGGTTAAAGCCTACATGCACCTGGGATATTCACGCATGCGTCTCGAGCGGGATGCTATGCCCCGGCATGAAGAGATACTCCAGTTCGCAGCCCTGCTGGCAGGTGAACTGGATTACCAGGTAACGGATGAGGTTGAGCCCAGCCGGGTGGCCCTGCTGTCAAAACACGGCGCGGTAAGCCAGATAGATTGGGGAGATTTAAATTGAACAGCTTTGATACATCGTATCCGGATTGACAAAAATGGCGGGCTGGAAGGGATTTGAACCCCTGGCCGATGGATTAAGAGTCCATCGCTCTGCCTGTCTAAGCTACCAGCCCATGTTGATGTTTTCTCTTAATTACATTATCATAATATATACGTTTCGTAGATGAATTATTGACAACCTTTTAATATTCAAAGATTAACTAAAATACCATTCAGTACTAAAAGAAATAGTGGATTACATGAAAAAAGACCTCTTAATGTGGGATGAAACCATATTCAAAGACCCGGACCTTTTCGAACTGGACCATATACCCGAATACTTTGCACACCGTGATACCCAGATGCAAACCCTGATGTATTGCGTAAAACCTGCCCTGCGCGGCGGCAGACCCGTCAATGTGCAGTGTATAGGTTCACCGGGCACCGGCAAAACCACAGGAGTGAACAAACTGTTCGAGGAGATAGAAAAGGTCAAATCGAAAGTTATACCTGTTTACATTAACTGCCAGGCCAATTCCACGCGCTTTACAGTATTTTCCCGAATATTTAAGAAATTGTTCAATCACAGCCCTCCATCGTCAGGTGTATCGTTCCAGAAGATCTATGAAAAGATAAACCAGCACCTGGCTGACGAGGAAAAAGTGCTGGTAGTCGCTCTGGATGATGTGAATTACCTGTTCCATGAAGGTGAACATGACAAAGTATTCTATTCATTGCTTCGCGCCCATGAAACAAATCCAGGTGCCCGGATAGGTGTGATATCAATATTAAGTGACACAGGCACCGGATTTCATTTGGACCCGAAGGTGGAGTCCGTGTTCCTCCCTGAAGAGATACAATTCCCCCGATACAACACAGACGAGATACGTGATATCCTGAACAACAGAATAAAAATAGGTTTTTTCCCTGATGTAGTGAGTTCTGATGTCCTCGATGCAGTGGTCGAATATGCCGAACTGCTGGGAGATTTAAGGGTAGGTATCGATCTGCTTAAGCGCTCGGGCCTGAGCGCTGAAAAACGTGCGAACAGGACCATTTCACTGGATGATGTAAAGAGTGCTTACGAATCCTCAAAACTGGTGCATCTCACGTACCTGTTAAAGTCATTGAAAAAAGAAGAAAAGACCTTAATGGACCTGATCCTTGACCTTGCGGAGATTACAACTGGTGAACTTTACCGGGCATTCCATGAAAAGACAGGGCTTGGATATACAAGATACTATGAGACCCTGGAAAAATTACTGGTCCTGAAACTGGTGGAAACAAATTTCACCGGTAAAGGTACACGGGGACGGAGCCGGATTATCACATTGCGATATGGAGCAGACGAAATTCGAAAGCGCATGGGTTAGTGTATTTCAGTAAGACCCCTGCATTTCAAGTGGAATAGAGTGTCGAAATGTACCAGTATTGGGACCACTGACAGCGCTTGTCAGACCTGTCTGGCTTTGTTTAAGGTTATTTTTCATTCCGGGGAATGAAAATGATACGAAAAAAGTGTGTGTGCAATTATTTCTTGAACTCAGTATAATTGCACTTACCGCAGGTTAGCCTGTCCTTGTGTTCTGCGAGGAAGAACCCCTCTCCACAGCGGGGGCAAGCCTGCCTGATCTTCTTGATTGAGTTACCTGATACTTCGTAGTATTTATGTGCAGCCATTATCATCACCACTATTCGTCAGTATATTCCGATTCCCAAAACGTTATTCCGCAACCGGCTCTTCTTCAACTTCTGCCACAGGTTTGGGTTTATTTCGCTCAATGATATAGTTGTTTTCCACTACTGCTGCACGTTTTGCATCAGAATATATCTTGGCATACCCTACTGTTTTCTGGGTACCGTATTCAGTGGCCAGGTTACCTAAAATCACCAGTTCGTAGCTGGAATTAAGCAGTGCGACCAGTTTGTTCTTTACATCGTCCCTTGAAGGGGTAGCACCGGTATTTGCGATGTTGAATGTAATCTCGTTTCTATCAAGCAGAGGGTTTTTCCTCTCTTTTGTAATTTCAATGTCCAAATTGAATCCTCCATTATACTATCGTTAGAATATAGCCTTCATTAATCTTATTATTGAATATGTACTTTTCTATCAAACTGAATTAAAATCTTTCATTCGCTGGCCATTCGTTCCAGCATACTATATATCTGGGTCTTTATGTCAGATGTGACCTTTACCATAATGGCACCTTCATCAGGCAGGCCGTATATTACTACTGATGACGGAGGCGCAAGCACAATTGCCGGTAATGCGGCAAGGTCCTCTTCACCTTCCACCATGATCTGGACCGGTTCGTCAGCATCCAGGGCCCTGGTAAGTGCTGATACCAGTTCATGGGTCACACAACCTGCAGGGTTTTTAACATGGACTTCCCTGAAATCCGGATGTCTTATACCCTTGATTATCTTATTCTCTGCAGGGACTCGGTGTGTTTTCTCATCAACGAATGAGATGTCAGGTACAATGTCACACAGGAGCATATTGAATGTTGAGATGTCACCAACGACGATAAGCTTGGCAGGATTGCCGATATCGGCAAGCAATTTCCGGGTTGTTTCTACACTATTTCCAGGGTAAAGCACGCCGAACTGTTTTCGCATCTCATGGCGCATGGACTCAGGCAGGCAAAATGTCTTTCCAAGGATGGTCTCAAGCATAAATACACTACCGGACCTTCAGTGCATATTCACCGCGCAGGTCCACCTTGAGTCTTTTTGCTATATTTGAACGTGATGGGTCGATAATTACTACGTAACCGCTCCAGTCGGAACTGAGGACATTAGAACCACAAACTACACATGCGGTACCTGAAGTGATCCTGTGACATTCATTACATGCTTTGTCTGGCATCTCTGTATTACCTCTTTTCAGGCCTCAGCCTTATCCTTTATTCTCTGGTCTTCTTCGATCCACTCTAACTTGCCAAGCGCGGGTTGACGCATAGTCAGGCCTATTTTGCTATCTCTCGGTTCCTGCTCGTTTATGCTGACAGCAACGATCCTGGCGCGGACACGGTCCCCTTCTGAGATAGACCTGTTACTTTCTTTTGTAACCAGACGGGCGTTCTTGGAATCATAGGAAATATACTCGTCTGTTATCTGGCTGACATGGATTAGTCCATCCATCGGTCCTATACCGATGAAGGCACCGAACTCCACGATTTCGACAACACTTCCTTCGATGATCTCCTGCAGTTCGGGCTTGAAAACCAGTGCATCGAACACGCTTTCATAATATACTGCGCCATCTCCTGCAATGATGTGACCGTCACCAACTTCTTCAACATCCATGATGGCAACAATGGCACCTACTTTCTTATCTATCTGCCCTTCCAGTTTGTGTATAAGGGCAATCTTGACTGCATTGTTAACATCGTCTCCCAGCAGTTCAGGAGCTATGCGTACAGTGTCAGCCAGTTTCATTTTCTTGTACATTCAATAATCCTCTGTATTAGTAAATTAATGGAAATAATAATTAAGTGAATATGCCGTACTTTTCACATCTTTTCAAGATGATCTTTTCCGCGCAAGTACACTACTGTGATGTCTTTACTACATAATCTTTTCTTAAGTTCTATATCATTTGTCAGAACTGCAGCTTCTTCTTTAATAGCCAATTCTATGATAGCATCATCGACAGGCCCCTCGGTCATCACCTGAGTACACTGCTGTGTCAGGGTAAAACCAGCATTTGCTGCCAGTTTATCCTTGCCCTTTGCCAGTTGTTTCAAGGTTTTCAGTTCCCTTACAACGCCTGATGGCGCCATATACTCATCATATCCCAATCGGTTCAGTTCCGTGAAGATATCCACTCCGAACTGGACAGGGATCATGAAAGCATTGGTATCGATAATCACTTTCATCGTAACGATTTTGATTATTTTATAGTGCCTGAACCAATAAGTCGCCACCTGGCGCCGACTCTTCGGCTGATTGCCACGCCGTCACCTTCATCAGCACAGACAGGTCTTTTCAGTTTAACTTCAACGTCCTTTTTGCGGGCACTGGTTACCAAACCCACGGTAGTAGCGGTCCCTATGTTGAGCATAAGCGGTTCATTGGAATGGATGGGGTCGATAACCAGTTCATCGGCTGAACCCACAACCCTCTCGAGCAATCTTACTTCCATGACAAAACCGTTCCTTGTGGGGGGAAGAGCCCCTGGCTCGCCTGCCACCTGGCCTACCAGACTATCGCTCTTGGTGATGGAAGGGTCAAGTTTGGTCCCAACTCCTATCAATCCGCCGGGTGTAGCTGTGTCCAACTTTTCAGTTCCGGCCATGATAACAGTGACTTCCGTTTCTATAGGCTCCCAGCTCATTGCTCCGCCGGATTCGATCTTGCGTCCGGGCCTGATCTCTATCTTATCACCCGGACCGAGGGAACCCTGGCTTATGGTCCCGCCAATCACACCGCCTGTTATCTTACCAGGTTTTGTGCCGGGTTTGTTGATGTCAAAGGAGCGGGCTATGAGCATCCGGGCTGGTTTATCTATGTTCTGTTCAGGTGTTGGGATGTTCTCTTCTATGGATTGGATTAAAAGGTCAATATTAATAGACTGCTGGGCAGATAATGGGATAATGGGGGCGCCTTCTGCAACGGTCCCTTTGACAAAATCCAGTATCTGTTGATGGTTCTCAAGGACTTTATCCCTGCTGACCAGGTCAATTTTGTTCTGGACTATGACGATGTTCTTGATACCTATGATATCCAGGGCCATAAGGTGTTCTTTGGTCTGGGGTTGAGGACATTTCTCATTGGCTGCAATGACCAGGACCGCCCCGTTCATGATCGCTGCACCGGAGAGCATAGTGGCCATGAGCGTCTCGTGGCCGGGGGAATCTACAAAAGATACTGTCCTGACCGCTTCTGTTGCGGTGTTGCAGTGTTCACAGGAATCGGCGACTGTGTAGGCATCAGGTACGCTGCATTTGGGACATTTTTTAAAGGTGGAATCGGCATAACCGAGCCTGATGGAGATGCCCCGTTTAATCTCCTCGCTATGCTTGTCGGTCCACACGCCTGATATGGCGCTGACAAGCGTGGTCTTTCCGTGGTCTACATGGCCCACGATGCCGATATTAACAGTAGGTTTGCTCAACTATATGTGTCCTCCAGTGATAAAATGGAAAGTTATGATGCTCTATTGTAGTATTCTTTATATTTAATATCATTGATGAGGTTACACATACTGGCCGGGTTGGGTATAGACAATCTGTCCTGAGCGTAATTTTTTACTGGCCCAGTTTTTCAGATATTTTTTAAACAGGACCCGGGTGCCGGGTATAAGCAGCAAAAAGCCGGTAATGTCGGTGAGTATACCGGGCGTGAGCAGCAGTATGGCGCCAATCAACACCAGTACGCCATCGAACAGGGCATCTCCGGGCATCTGACCGAATGACATCTCACTCCGGATACGACGCAGTACACCCAGCCCCTGGTGCTTTGCCAGCGCGGCCCCGGCTATTCCGGTGACGATTACAAGCATAAGGGTGGGCAGGAGTCCCAGTTGCCTGCTCATTTCCATGAGTATATAGAGTTCTATGAAAGGGACTGTCACAAAGAGTATCAATAATTGTCCAAACATATTATGAGCATAGAATCTCATAAGAGTTAACGGTAATCGTATCTATACGGTAATCAGGATATTTGTGAGGGATTCCAGATGGCAGACCATGAGAAATTAGTATGGAAGGAAGAGATTTGCGCAGGGTGCGGTATCTGTGAGAGGAGTTGTCCCGGCAGGCCGAGGGCCATTGTTATAACAGGAGGTAAGGCTTTTATAGACTTCGACCTGTGTGATGCCTGTGGCATTTGCATCAGGGAATGCCCGGTCAAAGCACTGAGCTTTGAAATGCTGGCATAAAAAACAAAGCTACCATTTCATTTTTTCATTGTACATAAAGTATACCTTTGTGTGCTCAAGTTAATCCGACCGTAGGGAGGATTTTCTTGTTTAATTGGCTTCGTTTTGACTGGATAGATCAAACTCCATTTACCGCTGACAGGACATCGATGGATGATCGATTCTTATTATTCAGCGTAATTGCTCTCTCTATTCTACCGGAAAACTATTAAACCCATTAATACTTTGAAGAAACTGAAATCAGGAGATATTATATGCCTTTTCATGTTATGCTGATACCAACGTTAGGCTGTCCTGCTAATTGTGCGTATTGCTGGAGTTCAGAGGAAGACTCTCCGGTAATGAGTGTTGAAACTATCGAAGAAGTGGTAAACTGGCTCAAGGATTTCCGGAACGAACCGGTTACTTTTACCTTCCACGGCGGTGAGCCGTTGTTGGCGGGTGCGGATTTTTTCAGGAAAGCCTTACCATTGATCGCAGAGGGGTTGGGTGAACAGAAAATTGCGTTTGCATTGCAGACGAATCTGTGGAAAATGACGCCGGAACTTGCGCAGATACTGGCTGAGTATGATATTCCTATTGGTTCAAGTATGGATGGCCCAAAGGAGCTGAATGATTCACAGCGGGGAGAAGGGTACTATGATAAGACGATGCGGGGCTATGAAATTGCTACCCAAAATGGTCTTAAGGTAAGCTTTATCTGCACGTTTACCTCAAATTCTGTGAAGTCCAAAGAGGATATTTTCAATTTCTTCCTTGAGAACGGCCTGACCCTTAAGTTACATCCTGCACTGCCATCGCTTCGCAGTCATGACCCGAACGAGCTGGCACTTGAACCTGAAGAGTACGGGGAATTGCTGGTGTACCTGCTGGATAACTATCTGGAACACCTGAACGATATTGAAGTTATGAATATTAACGATCTGTGCAGGTGTGTGTTCACAGGCCGGGGTAATGTTTGCACGTTTGTGGATTGTATGGGGGATACCTTTGCCGTTGGGCCTGATGGCAGTATCTATCCCTGCTACCGCTACGTGGGAATGGCGGACTATGTTATGGGCAATGTATATGACCGTCCCACTATGGAAGACCTTACCCGGTCTGATGCATGGAAGCTTATGCAGGAATTCAAGGCTCTTGTGGACAAAAAATGCGGGGATTGTAGTTACATTCGTTTTTGTCGTGGAGGATGCCCCTACAATGCCACTGCACCGTATGATGGTAAAATTGTGGATGTAGACCCCCACTGTATTGCCTATAAGAGGATTTTCAAGGAGATCACTGACAGGCTGAATAATGAGATGTTTGGCGGTCCCGGTCTGGAGATGGGCGGCTTTCAACCAGTAGCTCCGGTGAATAGCAAGGCAGGAATAATGGACCTGATGCGAAAGCATTAGGTTGAGTTTTTCGAGTAAAATTTTGGCGAAATAATTTCGGGATACAACAACGGTATCTGAAATGCAAAGAGAAGTTTCAGATGAATGTGACACTATCCTGCACTCAGGGAGCCCTTTACAGCGAGGGATTTTGCGGCAATCATTTTATTCCAGCAGTATCTCAACCCTGCACTTGAATACGTTGATCTGGTTATTTTCAACTCCCACGTTAAAACTTTTCACATTGACCTGTGTGATGTTGCCCTTTGACTTGAAGATGGGAAGTTCAGACGCTTCATCTACCGCATTCTTTATTGCAGCTTCCCAGCTTTCCGGGGACGAACCAATTGTTTCGATTATTTTCACTACCATTCACATATCCTCCTATTTCTTGTTATCAACTTTTCTCATTACTACAGAACCATCACGCATATGCACTTTTATGTATTCATCTTTTTTCGAGCCAACTTCGTACTTGTTGTACAGCATGGCCTCCAGCCGACCCGCACCCAGTACCCTGCGCAACATTTTGGTGTTTTCATTGCTCTTTTTTCCGGGTGCGGCAGGCGGACTTGGTGTCAATTTCTTCTTTGAATATATGGCGCCGCCGGTCATATTCGCACCCACGTATCCTTTGGCCTCATTGATGACCAGGTTACCGGATTTCATGTACGCGCCTGCGAACTCATGCACTTTGCCGCTGACCACTACGGCACCTCCGGCCAGCCGTGAGCCTGTGTTCATACCGGCATTTCCTCTCACATAGACCGTGCCCCTCCGCATGAGCAGGCCGGTCCCGTTATAGACATCACCTTCCACAACCACCGTACCTCTGCAATCCATGCGGGCGCCGATGGTACCTCGCAGGATACTGTCGCTGAGGGTCAGGATATTCCCCTCCTTTTCAAGGGAATTGGACACCAGGGTATCTTCACCAGGCCCGTTACAGAGAATATCGGTGACGGAGCGGAATTTCCTGTAGCCATCCTCATCGGAAACCACCTCAATTATGTTACCCAGCGGCTCCTTCAGGGTCCCGCTGACATACAGCTCACCGGCCACCATGCCCATACCAGCTTCGGCGCCCACATTCCCGTCAACGAACAGCCGGCCTGCCGGCTCTGGCTTTCCTGTCCCTCCGAGATGCTTCAGGTCAGAACCCATGCCAAAGGCCAGGCGCTCACCCACATCGCCCTTGATATGGACATCTGCACCACTTTTCAGGGCGTCCACCATGTCTCGGTATGTGTATGACCCTTCGGTCTGGTCTGGTATTAGCGACTCCGGGTCCAGTTTCTGGTTCAGGTAGTGGAAGTTGAACGTATAATCGCACAGGTTATCTACCGGGGACGTGAGGACAAGGCTGATGTCTTCCATACCGGTTCAACCGTGTATCAACATGGGAAGGCAGCGTGTGCACACCCATTCGCTCTTCATCTCATGGCGCAGGGGCAGGAGGTATACCTCGTTCTCCCCTTTGTGGCAGTTGAAGCACTGTATAGATATGTCTGATTTCTTTGGTTGCTTTTCCGCCTTTATCTCATTGAATTCCACGGTCTCGCGCTCCTCTACGGTCATGGCACCTTCGGGACAGATGCCGATACAGTACCCCATGCCATCGCACAGGTCCTCTGACATTACTTTTGCCTTGCCATCTATGATCTGTATGGCTCCCTCTGCACACGGTGCAACGCACTTTCCGCACCCGGTGCATTTTTCTTCATCTATTGTCACAATCGTTCTTTTGACCATTTATTTCATCTCCTTTAGTGGTGAGTGCCTTCAACCAGTTTGATACCTGCATCTGTTATTGTCTTTTTAATGGAATCGATGTGCGGGCATTCGGGATAATCTTCCATCTGCATGCAGGAACTCAGGTGCACCACATCCACGCCGAATTTTTTCAGGGATTTTACCAGCCGGTAGACGCGCCGTCCTGAACAGCCACCGCAGGTGAAATAGGCCATCATCTGGGCATTCTTGTCATAGTCCTTAAAGTGACTCGTCCGCTTGTTAAATGCCATAAAGCAGGCAACACCGGGGCAGGCTTCTGACACGATATCGCACCTGATGACTGCAATTTTGGTGGGTTTTGTGTCGGTACTTTCTATGGTGTTCACCTCTTTTCTGATAATTGATGAATGAAACATATACATTGTACAATTATGGATTGTCTTTTCTCGATATGTCTCTTGTGTTATCAGGTATGTTTTGTCTGGAACCGATATAAGAGTTTTCTCCATTTATCAACATAACAATGATAAATATCTGGTATTCTGTAGGATTTGAGGTACGTCAACGACCCAGGATTTCGCGATGCTCAATTTCGTGGCATAGGAGAAGGGAAGAAATTGAGACCGCAGGAATAATGCTTTTTTAGTGAGCAGGGAGGAAAAAAGACTGCTGTTCTCCTGGATGAGTAATCGGGATTAACAGGATGTGAAAGTGGTTTACCCCATCCTATAAATTCTGTAAATAGGCATCAGCTGTCACAGTGGGAAATATCTGTCGTAGCTGTGGTACGAAAATCGTCGATTGCCAACCCCTTCATTTCCAGTGGAATTTTATATTGATGGATATATACAATCAAAAGTATTATCATAATGATGAGATTTTACACTGTGCAAACCAACCCATGTTCATTTTTATCCAGGCATTCAGTATTGAATACCTACTCCTTCCTGCTCTCATTAAGGATGCACCCGAACGCATTAATAAAATAATCGATCGCCTCGTTGACGGCTGTCCTCCCCTTGTCAGTCAGGGAATAGATGACCTTCCTCCCCTCTTTATGGGAGATTATCAAGCCGTTGCTCTGCAGTTGTTTTAAGGCCGGGTAGATGGTACCCGGAGAGGGTTTGTTGCCCTTCATTTTTTCAAGTTCCGTTGCTATCTCTTCGCCGTACATGGACTTTTTTTTGAGAAGCCATAGTACCATAAAGGACAGCAGTCCCCTCATGTCACAGCAGCTGGGGGGACAAATCTTTTTTTTATCCATATGAGCTATTATTGGACGTCCGATATATTTATATATTATTATTGGATGTACGATATATCGGACGTCCAATAACTACAAAGGAGGTGGACCATGGAACAGAAATGTTGTGAAGTGCAGTGTTCAGAAACTGATGAAGGTTTCAGGATCGAACTGAAAGGAACCGGTATTCAGGAATGCATCAAATCCCTGAAAAAAGGGACATTCAGTTGCTGCAACACAGGGAAGGGGCAGTAAGCCCCTCCCAATTACCCTGACGATATATGAGAAATACCCCCCTCTCTAAAATCCCCTGTAGATATCTGCCGTTATCTGTTTGATTTACGCTATAATGGTAGCTGAACTGTCTCAATCCTTGTTTTCATGGATGCTGGTCGGTGATAGTATTAGTTTTGATGGGGAATTATTGGTATTTAATAGTAAACGAATTCACAACATGTTCGAAAATGCCTTCTGAGGCGTTATACAACTTTTCATCTGCCCCGTAGTCGAATTCATAGATCCTGCCATTGACGAAAAATACCACCATCTTGGATTTTACCGGATAATTTGTTGATTGATGCGTCAGTTCATATCCTTTTATACCATTGACCTCTATCATTCTTTCGTTCAATATATCCTCACGGTACATCACTGTTTTTGCTTCGTCCAGGTTTTTCCAAAGTGAAGTTATGGCTATGACTGTGATGCTTGTTCCTTCTGGTTCATCGACAAACATTTCGGCATTTAATATGCCGCCATCCATTGTAAAATACTCAGGACCGCTGCGCATTGTCCAATTTTCCGGATATTCATATCCGTAGCCTAAGTCGTGGTTGAAACTTCGAATATATCCCGGCGATACGGGGGTTGTTGATAGTGGGGGGATTAGCAGTTCAGAGGTTGTTTCTTCTGACTTCCACAGGCATCCACTTGTTAAAACGACCCCTAACGCGACCATTAACAGGATGAGAAATATTCTCCATTTTTTTGTATTTATTATCATACAATCATCTCGTCTATTCATTCTTTATCAAGGTTGGTTTCTTAAGTATAAGGAATTGTCCCTTATCTTGTTTGCGTACGTCATTCTAATGTACCGATTATTTTGTCATCCACATTTTTAATAATTTTCCATTTCCTGTTTGCCTTTCGGTTTCAGGTAATGAGGGATAAGCAAAGGGTAACTTTTGTCCAGAAGGGCCTGCGGAATATTCACCGGGAAACAATCAGGAATGAAGAAGTTGACTGTTCCGGTATGAAAAAGGTCGAAAGTTAACCCCTTCATTTCAAGTGGAATTATATATTAATAATAGAATACTATCATAAACATTATTATTATCATGAAACTTTCTGATGTGTATACCAGCTAATTTTTATTTTCGCATCTGGATAGTTAATATATGCTGGAGGTCCGGCCTTCGGTAGCAAGGGAAGGTTGCCGGGGGGTGGAGTTGCCGGCCTGCAAATTGGGGTGTGGTCTGGTGATGGGGGCGTTTAATCCGAGCGTCTCCGACCTCGTTTAAAAAAAAAGGGGCAACTAAAGGATGCTCATTTTCAATATTTCAGTTTGTTTGAAAGATATTAATAATAAAATTTCAGTACTTCGCTAATTTTATATTGTGAAGTTTCAATCCTTGTTTTAATGGATGTCGGTCGGTGACCTGGAGATGATTCTGACATATTAATAATTTGATTATTGTTTCAATCCTTGTTTTAATGGATGTC